>JAGCTK010000055.1 GCA_017963715.1 Alphaproteobacteria bacterium
CAAAATTTAACTTTGCGTATGGGTTTTGCCGTGACATTATGATGTTAACCGCTTATCTTGCAAGATAAGCGGTTAACATCATAATGTCACGGCAAAACCCATACGCAAAGTTAAATTTTGTAATTGGCGATCCGTAGATGAATCGGGCCACATGTACAAAACTTCAAAGTTGAAGCAAAATACATCTCTGAGGGGAATAGTTATCCCCGTTTCAAACTTTGGAAACCATATGTCATCAGTCAACATACGCGAGTCGTTACGCTTGACATATCCCGCCCACGGTATAATGCCGACCATGGCATAGACATGGTACAAATCGCCGGCCATTATTCCAATCGAAGGGGAAAAATAAATGTGACTTAATTTTTCGCCATACTCGGATAAACGAATCTGTGTGCAACCTATTTCGGTCTTGATGCACAAAATGTCAACACCCGCAACAACAGATAAATCCACAACCGGTTGTTCGGAAAAACAGTTGTATCCTCCACGAACAAGCGTCATACCACATAATTTGTAATTTTGCGCCGGTAATGCCATGCAAAACACCAATGCGCCAAACAAAATAATAACTCTTTTCATATAAAAATATTTAAGCGGAAATATAATAGCACATTTTTTTAAAAAAGAAACGGTTATTTTGGCCAAAGAATCAAGCAAAATCTTGGCTGATATATCTATACCAACGGGATTCGAAGCATCATCGGGATGTGTATAAAGAAATCTGAATTGTTACAGTTCTATGACAATAGTTATATTGACATTTTGACTCCTTTGTTATAAAATAAATGTCAAATAGGGAAGGATAAAAGAAAATGAAAAAGTTGATTTTTTTATTGATGCTTATACCATTTTCTGCGATGGCATTATGCTTGGATTTTTATCTGGATAAAGACGGACAACTTCAGAGTGTCAAGTGCGGTTCTCAACGGCCCGAACTGAAATGCAAAAACGGGACTTATTGGGATGGCAAAATGTGCCGCAAAGTTGAAATTATCAAAATTTGTAAAAGTCAGGGCGGGGTTTGGAAACAAGTCCAGCTGAGAGCAGCAAGGATGTCGGATGCATTCGAGCCCGGCGCGTTGGCGCGTAATAGATCTATCATTAATATGTGCGTTTGTCCTCACAGCAGAGTGTGGGATGGTAAAGAGTGTCGTTCAGATGTTCCGTTGGCAAAGCAATGTACGCCGGCGTTTGGCAATACCTCTGTTCGTATGACCGAAGAATTTTTCGGCTCAAAAGATTGTCCTCGCGTTCAAAGATAGTCAAAACTGCACATAACGATTGTTAATCTGCCACCTGTATCAAAGGGGGCGCGAGGTAATTTTTTTTAAAAAGGTGACGATGCTCAGCAGTATTAAATCAAAAGTGATCATTCTGACATTGACGTTGTTGTGTGCGTTTGGATTCGTTGTGACAGGTGCCACGCTTGTTGCTTTTTATAAAGACAAAGAGTTGATTATTGAGGGAAACAAGGCTTCAATTACCGCGTTTGAAAAGCAACTGAACACGGAAATTATCAAACTGGAGCAAAATGCGCAAGATTTAGCCCTTATGGGTGAAATTTATTTTGAAAAAGGCAAACAACAAGCCATCGGCGAATTTTTTGCTCAGGAACTTTTAAAAAATTATCCCCACTCTATGGGGAACGGCATTTATTTTAAGCCGTATAAAATAGTTAAAAACCGTGAAATTTCTTGCATTCACGCAGTATGGAATGATGACGAACAAATCAATCTTCTCCCTTCTTGTGTCAATTCGAGTTTTAACTATTTCGAGCAAAATTGGTATGATGAAATTATCAAAGATTTAAACGCCGGACAACGTATTTCTTGGACAAAGCCGTATAAAAGCACGCAACTCGGTATTTTGATGACAACCGTGGGTGCCGGAATTTATAATAAAAATGAATTGGTGGGTATGGCAACGGTGGATTGGGAATTGGACACCATCTTAAAGTCTATCTTAAACATCAAACCCACACCGAATAGTTTTGTTTTGTTTGCGGATAAAGGCTATGATTGCATTATTGCCACAACCGAAAAGGATGTTGATAATTCAACGGTTATGGGCCAATCTTTGAACACGGTAAAGTGGTATTCGGAAAACTTAAAAGAAGGTGTTATTTTTGATTATAAAGGCGTGAAATATATTCCCTATATCAAAGAACTGAACAACGGCCTGTTTTTGATTGTTAATGTGCCTTTGTTTGAATTGTTCGGGGCAGCGGTGCATCACTTGTGCGTGTTGCTTGCAGTCATGCTGATCAGCACAATGGTGATTGTGGGGCTTTTGTTTTGGGTTTTAAGACGCAACATCAATGAACCGATTTCAAAACTGACTGAAATCGCGCAAAAAATCAGCCACGGTGATGTGGACGAGACGATTCGTTTGGATAAACCTTCGGAATTGGCGCAGTTAGCATCGGCTTTCAATAAGATGAAAACCGATATTAAGGCACACTTGCTGGCAATTGCAAAAATATCAAGCGAAAAAGAAAAAATGGAATCTGAACTGGCAATTGCAAAAACGATTCAAGCCTCCGCGCTGCCCACCGATTTTCCCAAAAATGAATATTTTGAACTCATTGCTTCAATGACACCGGCACGAGAAGTCGGCGGCGATTTTTATGACTTTTTTGCGATTGATGATAAGCGCTATGCTTTTGTGATTGCGGATGTGTCGGACAAAGGTATTACGGCCGCGCTTTATATGATGTCGGGAAAAACGGCCATTAAAAATATGCTGCAAGCAGGATACCCTATCAAAGACGCTATCAGTAAAGCC
>JAGCTK010000056.1 GCA_017963715.1 Alphaproteobacteria bacterium
CCTAACGATTTTTCAAAGTCAGGCACTTTTAAGTTTACCGAAGTTGAATCTTTGGCATCATAACCGGCCATCACCTTGAGCATCAAAGCCGCATCCGCCACATCTTTTGTCATCGGGCCGGCCTGATCGAGGGATGATGCAAACGCCATGATACCCCATCTTGAGCAACGTCCGTATGTCGGCTTGATACCGGTAATACCGCAAAAAGCAGCCGGTTGACGAATAGAACCGCCCGTATCCGTTCCGGTTGCAGCGTCACACATACCTGCACACACGGCTGCAGCCGAACCGCCGGACGAACCGCCGGCCACCAAAGGCTCATCTTTTGACCACGGATTAACAACAGGGCCGTAAAAACTTGTTTCGTTACTGCCCCCCATCGCAAACTCATCCATATTGAGTTTTCCCAAAAACACGGCACCGCCGTTCAACAAGTTTTGCGTCACCGTCGATTCATATTGAGGGACAAAGCCGTCTAAAATATGCGAGCAGGCTGTCGAACGCACACCTTTGGTGCAAAACAAATCTTTGATGCCGAGCGGAATACCCTCCAAGGCTCTTGTATCCCCGTTTTGATAGCGTTTATCAGATTCTGCGGCGGCTTGAAGTGCCAAATCCGGCGTTTCCAAAACATAAGCGTTGTACTTGCGCCCTTGCTCCATATTACTTAAATAAGCCTTCGTCAATTCAACAGAGGTAAATTCTTTGTTTTAAGGCCTTTTAATGCCTCGACAATGGTCAATTTCGTTAAATCAGTCATACCCGTTACTCCACCACTTTCGGCACGGCAAAATACCCGAATTCCTGCATCGGCGCATTTTTCAAAACCGCTTCTTTAAGGTTGCCGTCGGCCACTTCATCATCACGCACGACAAGTTTTGTGTCATTGACAGCCACCAAAGGCTCGACATTGTCGGTATTGACTTCTTTTAATTGCTCAACCCAAGCCAAAATATTGTTAAATTCTTCTTTTGTGGATTCTACTTTAGAATCTTCGACTTTAAGGCGCGCCAAAAAAGCCACCTGTTTGACCATTTCGTTATCTATTGCCATAAAAACCTCATCTTCTTTGATGTTATAGCCTTTTTTAACAACAAGTGTTTTCAAATGCAAGTAAAAATTTTTTGCAAAACACAGGCCGATGTCTTCACTTCAGAAGCGTTGCAGTGCATCCAAAAAGCCTTGCAAAATATATGCGGCCGCAGATGAATCTAACACTTTTTTGCGTTTTTGACGGGATAAATCGACACCTGAAATCAAAAAATTTTCAACCGCTTTTGATGACAAGCGCTCGTCCCAAAATGTGTATGGCAGGTGCACCTTTTCATCCACGCGCGATGCAAATTGCCTGGTCAATATCGCAACTTCGCCCTCGCTTCCGTCCATTTGCTTTGGCAGGCCGTAAACCAAACCGCAAACTTCTTTATCGGCAATAATTTTTTCAATCGCAACAATATCTTTTGCAAAACTTTTGCGCTCGATGATTGTGTATGACGTTGCAATCATCCGTGACAAATCAGACACTGCAACACCCAATCTTTTGACACCGAAATCAAATCCGATGAGTGCGCCGCAGGGTTTTAATGCATGCTTAAATTCGCCGATATCCATTTTTTGCCCGTTATGCTTTAATCAGACCGTGTTTTTTCTTGCCTTGCGAAAGTTTGACCTGCCCGTCCTTAACATCTTTTGTTGTGATGATATAATTTTCATCGGTGACGGTTTGGTCATTGAGTTTCAAACCGGCCTGTTTAATCAAGCGTCTGGCCTCGCCTTTGCTCATCACAAACCCGATTTGTAAAAACGCATCCAAAACCGAAATGCCGGCCGTCAAATCAGCTGTGATGGAAGGCAGATTATCGCCCGAAGCGCCATATTCAAAAGTTTTAAC
>JAGCTK010000057.1 GCA_017963715.1 Alphaproteobacteria bacterium
GAAGCATACCAAAAATATGATTCCTTAAACCAAGGAAAACAACCTCTTGTCAGAATTTTGGTGAGCTATATTAAACCGTCGTTTTTGTTTAAGACAAAAATTTTGACTCCTGTTCAATTAGGGCGTGCCGTCGAAAAAAACAAATCAAAGGACGGCCTTCAATCTGATGAAAATTTGAAGTGGCTTCATGAAAATTGTGTGTTTCATGATGATTTTGAGAAAGGTATTTCAAAATATAATAGGCGAATCGGCTTTTTGACAGGGACATATTGGGCGTGGAAAAACTATGACAAACTCGGTAATCCGGCGTATTTCGGAAGTTTTGGATACAGACGGTTGCTTAGTTCTGATTTTTTGAAAAATTTAGAAGAGTATGATGTTATTATTCCTAAGATGAAAAATTTTAAAATAGAGACCGTTCACGGTCAATTTGTTAATGTGCACGGGAAAAATCTGTATGACAGTATGCTTGATGTTTTTACACAAATCTATCCTAAAGAACGTGAGTCGTTGGAACATTATTTTGAATTGACTTCAGGTTATTTTGATGAAATGTATGTAATGCGTAAACAAATCTTTTTTGAATTTTGCAATTGGATTTTTCCGTTGTTGTTTGCATTCTTAAAAATACCGCAACAAAATAATTCCAAAGATATGCGAGATATTGCTTTTATCATGGAACGTTTGACAGGCTATTATTTGTATACGCTTACATTACGCAGTGACATTAAATACAAAGAAGAAAATGTTGTTATTATCGAAGAGATGAAAATCAACAAACAAAATATTACCAAAGAATTATTTGCAAAACTGAGAAAGGGGATAAAATGACAACAGCACAAGATATAAAAACAATAAAAAAACTTATTATTGATACAGTTAAACCATCAAATGCGGGACATATCACATCTTCTTTTTCTGTGGCAGAGATTTTGTACGCTATTTATAAAGTTGCCGATATAACCCCACAAAACATTGCCGACAAAATTCGAGACCGCGTTATCATATCTAAAGAACATTGCAGATTAGCACAAGTTGCTATTTTGGGTTATCTGGGGATGGTCAATACAGAAGATTTAAAAAATTATTGCAAAGACGGGGAACATCTTGGACACGACATGTATAATATTGTTTGCCCACAGTTCGCTGCAGTTGATGTAGCTTCCGGCTCACTTGGCCATGGCTTGTCTGTCAGTGCCGGATTGGCAATGGCTACACCGGACAAACAAATTTATTGTTTATGCGGAGACGGCGAATTTCAAGAAGGATCTATGTGGGAAGCCGCCTTGTTCATCAGACAACATAATTTGAAAAACCTGACAATTATCGTCGATAGAAATTATATGCAAATTGACAATTGGACAAAAAATATTATTGATTCTTCTTCACATCTTAAAGAACAATTTATTGCTTTTGGTTTTGACGTTATCGAATGTGATGGACATGATGTACAAGCTTTAATAACATCCCTGAAGAAAAAGTCATCCAAACCTAAGTGCATTATTGCAAACACAATCAAAGGTAAAGGAATTGAATTTTTATTAAAAACCCGCGGTTTTGCTATGTTTCATCATAGTGGTTTAAACAAAGAAGAATTTATACAAGTTTATGAGGCGATAAAAAATGACTAATATGGAATATTATGCACAATGGTTATCCGATTTGATAAAAAAGGATAAAAATGTATATCTGCTTATCATAGACGGGTGGGAAAATTACCTTTTTGATAAAAACAAAGATGATATGACCGATGAACAAAAATCACGTATTATTAATATGGGTATATCAGAACAAAATGCGGTTGGTTTTGCCGCAGGCTTAGCACTGGGTGGAAAAAAAGTTTATGTTTTCATGTTTGCGGCTTTCTTGACTTCTCGTGCGGCAGAGCAAATCAAACTTGATGTTACATATAATAATGCTGATGTCACTTTTATTGGTATTCATGGTGGGGTAACAGGACCAAGAATTGCCGGATATTCACATTGGGCACTTGAAGATATCGCAACATTGAACGGATACCCTAATATTAAGATTTTTGCACCATCAAACAATGAACAAGAAATAAAAGCATGTCTTAAATATTCTGTCGAACACAAAGGTCCTGTGTACATACGATTAGAAAACCCAGGAATTAATGTTATAAAGACAGAACAAAAAGTTCAAATTGGAAAACTTTCTTTTCTTCGTTTTCATCGCAATCCTCAATTCATAATTATTTCTTATGGTGAAATGACAAATAAAATTATACCGTTTTTAGAAAAATTAGATAAAATGAAATATCGGTATATTTTTTGTTCCGCGTTTAGTTTAAAACCTTTTGATTACGATGGCTTTGCAAAAATCTTGAAACGAAATATTCCAATTATTGCTCTTGAAGAACATAGTCGCTATGGCGGACTTTGTTCTATTGTTGCTGAAGAAATTGCCAGCAGTAATACCAATGTACATTTTAAATCTATTAATGTATCAAATCAACTTTTTAATTCTGTCTATGCTTCAGATTCTTCGATTTATTATTTGTTTAACGGTAATCCGATTGAACAAATTCTTTCAGCCATCGAAACCAAAACAAATTTTTGTGAAAAAACTTTTCGTTTTATAAAAAGAAAAATCGATCACAGGGATAGACTTTGTATCTGTTATACATTATTGGGTATCCCTGTCTTAACAAAGAAAATTTTAAAAAACAACGACATATCATATTATGTTTTTGGTATCAAAATATTGAGAAAAAAATGTAAGGTATAAACAACTATCAAGATAACATCAATTACAATCTCGAAATATTATCAACTTTTTACTAAAAAATAAGGAGAAAAATATGAATAAAAAATTGTCAAACGGATTATCCATACCAAACATGGGTTTTGGCACTTATCAAATGGTCGGACAAGAGTGCTATGAATCTGTTATACAAGCCATCAAAGCAGGCTATCGATTAATTGACACGGCTGAAGGTTATAAAAACGAAAAAGAGGTCGGTTGTGCAATCAAAAAATGTATTCAAGAAGGTATTATTAAACGTGAAGATGTATATGTCGTCACAAAATTAAATCCACACAAAAAAATCGGTTATGAAGAAACAATAGCGCTGATTAAACAATCTTTGGAAGATTTAGATATTGGTTATATAGATTTATTTTTAATTCATTGGCCGAATGTAACGCCTGATGACCGTTGGAAAAGGTTAAATGCGGCTTCTTGGCGGGCGATGGAAGAATTTTATGAACAAGGCAAAATTAAATCTTTAGGAGTTTCAAATTTTTTAGAGCACCACTTAGATGAGCTTTATAAAACAGCTAAAATTAAACCGGTCGTCACTCAATTAAATCTTAGTCCGACCTGGCCGCAGAAACGTACGGTTGCATTTTGCAGAGAGCAAGGAATGCAACTGATGGCTTGGTCACCTCGTGTGCGCATCGAAAAGTGGAACGAAAAAACGATGACGGAGGTTTCACAAAAATATGGAAAATCCTGTGCCCAAATATCGATTCGTTGGAGTATTCAAAAGGGTTTTATTCCGCTTGTCAAATCATCACATATCGAGCGAATGAAAGAAAATTTAGACGTTTTCAATTTTGAAATTTCCGATGAAAACATGTTGCGTTTAGATGATTTGCTTTGTCATCCGGCTAATTTTGATGCCACACCGGATTCTGTATATAATGCTTGGAAACATTATTTATTAATTGCAAACATGATTCACGGAAAAATCACAAAAAAATATGCTCTTTTTAAATTATTTGGTGTTTTACCTATTTACAAAAACAAATTTTACTATAATGAGAAAAATGAACTAAAAAAAGAAAAGGGTTATTTCCTTTATTGCATACCGCTGTTAAAGAAAAAATATATCAATCAAAAAAGAGTCAAATACTATCTGTTTCATTTTATCTATGTTGGAAAATGCGTTGTTAAAATGAATCCGCGACATGAAATAAATACCCTTCCTATTTATGACGACTAATCATTTTAACAAAACCATTGCCCCGATTTTATTCGGGGCAATCGTAAAAGTTTTGAGCACAAAACGGATTATTCTTTCAATTTCTTTTCGCGCTCTTTTGTTTCTTCTTTTGTATAACCGATAGAAGATTTTTCAGGTGTCCAACCCGTTTCTTCCTTCACTTCGTGAATCGGGTCCGCTAACAGCATTTCTTGTGCATCGTTATATTCATCAACCAAAAGCACAAACTCATCTTCTTTGGCAACATTTTCATCAATATTCACAGCCTCGCCGCTGTCTGCGCTTTCAATCACGATTTCTTTTTCTTTTAATTGGCCCACAAAAGCCGACAAACGCGCTTCCATATCTTGAGGTGCGCCGGCAATCGCCTTCAACGCTGCCGCAATTTTTTCAATTGCCACGCCTTTGGCAACA
>JAGCTK010000058.1 GCA_017963715.1 Alphaproteobacteria bacterium
AAACAATCTTATCACGCAAGAACAATCCGACCGGATTTTTGATTTTGAAAAAAATTCTAAAAACGGTTTGTTTGCAAAAACTGTTTTAATCGCCGCCGCGTTATTTATCGGGCTGGGCATTTGTTTAATTGTCGCATCCAACTGGGAGGCCATCCCCGTTGTTGCCCGATTTATTCTCGATTTTGCCTTATTTTCAGGCATTTTATACGGCGCATTTTTCACTATTACTCATCAAAAAACACATCTCAAAGATTTGTTTTTAGCCTTGTCCTTTTTGATGACGGCCGCCACCATCGGCCTCACATCACAAACATTCCATTTAGACGGTTCTTTTCAATCTTTTGCTTTATCGCTTGCCTGTTTGACCGTGCCTTACATTGTCCTGTCATCATCTTTTTCCTTAAACACCATCTGGCTCTTGGTCTTTTTGAGCGGTGTTTCTCAAGGCTTCTTGGAAGAGTTTTTTAATTATATTTTCTCTCACATCGGATGGCTCTTTTGGTTATGCATCGTTTTGCTCGGTTTAAGTTATCTCTTTTACCTTTTAGATCGCACAATCAAGCGGCGCATTTTATTGCCCCTTGTTGCCCAGCGTTTGTCCTTATTTGGTGCATACTTCACACTTCTGACGATTATCTTCGAATACGGATTGCCGTATGAATACAATTCCGGTTTTACATATTGGGCTGTCAGTTTTATTTTAATCTTTTTAGTTGCCCGTTTGGGCTTTGCATATGTCAGGCAGGATATCACCTCTTTCAAACGCAACACGTTCTTAATGGAAGCCTATATCTTTATGTATTTTGCATCACTTTTTGATGACCTGCTCAGTTCCGGATTCGGTTTTATTTTAAGCGGCCTGATGATTTTGGGTTTGTTTTACCTCTTTAAGAAAAGTTCAAGATTTATTAAAAAATGGGAGATTTTTAAATGAAACGCAATCTTTTAATCGCCTGCCTGATTTTACCTGTCATTTGTTTACTTGCATGGGTTATATACTTAAGCACCGAGCGCCAAACCGGCCGCGATGTCACCGTCGTCATCACCGGTTACGATCCGCGAGATTTACTTGGCGGCCGCTATATTGCCTATCAAATTGATTGGAAAAAAACCGATTGCACACAGTTTAAAGGCAACATTTGTCCCAAACACCGCTTTTGTCATGAAGCCAAATGGGGACGCCGGTGCCGTTTTTACGTTCCTCAGGATAAAGCGGCGTTTTTAGACAAGGTATTCAGAAACACTTCCAAAACCGGTGATATTTTTGAAGTTGTTTATACCTATCATGAACATCGCTTGCCGCTTGCTAAAACACTGCTTATCAACGGCAAAGACTGGCACGAGTATCAGTCGCAGTCTAACGTTTCAACGGAAGATAAACCGTAAAAGTCGTCCCGTTTTTATTGCTGGATGACACGGTTAGATTGCCCCTATGGCGCATAATGATTTGCTTGGCAATTGCCAGTCCCAAACCTGTTCCTTTAATGCCCAGATTTTTATGTTCCTGCAGGCGATAAAAGCGCTCGGTCAATCGACTCAACTCCTGAGATTCGATTTTCGGTCCTTTATTATTGACCGACACACTCAATGCTTTGCCGTCGGCCACATGAAAACTCTTTGAAGCCGGAATTGTATCAACCGTATTGATACGAATCAAAACATCGCTGCCCGATACGGCATATTTGACGGCATTATCAATCAAATTTTGCATCAATTGTTTCATCTGTGCCGAATCAGCTGTGATTTTTTTCAATCGTGTCGGTTTTTCAAAAATCAAATTGATATGACGTGCATTGGCTTTGATTTGCAAGGCATCCATCACTTCAAGAATAATCTTATTCATATCCGTTTTGTCTTGCGGCGGCGTATCTTGGGACAATTCAATTTTGGAAAGTGACAACAAATTTTCAATCAAGTCCGACATAAATGCGGCTTGTTCGGCCATAATCGCCAAAAATTGTTCTCTGGCCGCATCATCGTTTTTGGCCGTTGTTTGCAATGTTTCAATAAAACCGGCAATCACCGACAAAGGTGTCCGCAATTCATGGCTGGCATTGGCCACAAAATCCGATTGAAGTTTTTCGATTTTGGCAGCCTTTGTCAAATCATACAATGACACCACCGCCACGGCACGACCTTTTGAAAACCAGGGCAAACTTTTGATGTGCGCATAAATTTTTTGCTTCGTCGGTTCCGTATAAAAAATCAGATTTTCGGATTCGCTTTGTTTGTTCAACACCTTTTGCGCTGCCGTGATAAAATGTTGCGATACAAAAACATCGCCGATATTTTGGTCGGTCAAATTGTCATCAAACAGTTTGCGTGCTGCCAAATTTGCACCCAAAATATTGCCTGATCTGTCAATCATCAACACCGGATCCGGCAAAGTGTCCAACACCGCCGCATCCGACATGGCTTCTGCTTCTAAGGCATCTGTTTTGGCCATCCAAAATCGGTGCATCGAATTGACCGCCTCAGCAATTCCCTTAGCTTCCTGCTCGGACAAATTCATATTTTCGATTTCTTCGCCCATTGCCAATCGATTGATATACTTTTTTAAGTGCTGCAATTCGAGCGTCATGGGTGATAAAAAAACCATGTTGCATAAAATGATAAAGATATATGATAAAATTGCATCAAAGGGCGCCAAAAACCCGAATTCCACCAAACAAATAAACACCACCGCAGGCGGTATCGACAACAACAAAACACGCGGTGCAAAGTTTGAATCTTTTTCGATTTCAAAGATATCGATTTTTTTGAGTTTCATCATATTCTCCGTTTATTTTTCTTAAAAAAAGGTAGACTCTGCGATAAAATAAGTTAATATGAAAGAAGTTTAAATTCGTTTAATAGAACAAAGAAAAGCACAAAATGAGTGATGCAAAACAGGCCGTAACACCTTCCATGCAACAATATTTGGATATCAAAAAAGATTATCAGGATTACCTTGTTTTTTACCGCATGGGTGATTTTTACGAGTTGTTTTACGAGGATGCCGTGATTGCCTCCAAAGCGCTCGACTTGGTGTTAACCAGCCGCACGAAAGATATGGATGTTCCGATGTGCGGCGTGCCTTTTCACGCCTACGAAAGTTATCTTGCAAAACTCATACGCCAAGGTTATCAGGTTGCCATTGTCGAACAGACCGAAACACCGGACGAAGCCAGAAAACGCGGCCGCAACGCTCTTGTCAACCGCGAAGTCATCAGGCTTGTCACCCCCGGCACATTAACCGAAGAAAATCTTTTGGATGACCGTCAAAACAACTTTTTGCTTTGCATCGTGCGCGATATGTTTTCTCTCGGCTTTTCATGGCTTGATATGTCAACCGGTGACTTTTCGACCAGAAACATACAATCCGATGCATCTGCTTTGGCCGCAGATATATACAACATGGTCTGCAAAATCGAGCCGAGTGAAATCATCATATCCAATACCTTGGCCGCCGACAAAGGCATCATGTCTTTTTTGAAACAATGCACCGCTAAAAAGACCGTTTTACCTGATGCCAGATTTAATGTTGAAAATGCCAAAACACGCATCAAAAAGTTTTACGGCATCGGCGATTTAAAATCGTTCGGATCTTTTTCAGACTGTGAAATATCGGCTGCCGGCATGGTTTTAGATTATGTCGAGACCACGCAAAAAGACCACTTGCCGCGTTTAAACCCCATGGTCAGTATCAATGAAGCCAAATATATGGAGATTGACCCTGCGACTCAGCGTAATTTAGAATTATTGGTCGGTTCAGACGGCACCAAACAAACCTCATTGTTAAAAACGATTGACGAAACGTTGACGGCACCGGGAGCCAGATTATTTCGCCATCGTTTGATATATCCGTCGCTTAATGTCGTGGAAATCAATCGCCGGTTAGATTGTGTCGAATTTTTTATCGGTGCGGAACAAATGCGCACGGATTTACGCACCTTATTCAAGCGTATGTCCGATATGGAACGTATCATAACGCGTGTTTCGACAGGTTCTTGCAGGCCAAAAGATTTCTTGGCCTTAAAACAAAGTTTGATGAATTTGGCGCTTATTAAAAGAACAATCGTCAACTACGGGGCATACGGGCAACTCGTTACAAAATTGCCCTCCGTCATTTCAGATATTTTAGAGCGCATCAATGATTTCGGCGAATTGGTTGATGTGTTAGACCGCGCCATCAAACATGATGATTGCGATGACGAAAAATTGCCCGCACATTTTCGTGACGGCGGCTTTGTACGTTTAGGCTTTGATGCCACGCTTGACGAATGGCTCGGACTTAAAGACCATACGGTTGAAGTGACTAAAACACTGGGCGAAAAATATAACCGGGAACTTGGGGTAACCAGTGCCAAAGTCAGATACAACACACTCATCGGATACTTTGTTGAAATCAACAAAAAAGAAGCGGATGCCGCTTTCAAAAATCTCAACTTTGTACATCGTCAAACAGTCTTAAATGCCGTTCGTTTCACAACGGTCGAATTGTCCGAATTAGAGCAAAAAATCAATTCGGCCGCCGACAAAGCATTTGCGATTGAAACTCAAATTTACAACGATATTGTTCTCAAAATTTTGGCCGAAGCCAAAACAATTTCAAATTCATCATTGGCTTTAGCCGAATTGGATATTGCCTGTGCGGCGGCACAAATTGCGCAAATGCGCAATTACACGCGCCCCGTTTTGGATGATTCTTATTGTTTTGATGTGCAAGACGGTCGGCATGTCGTTGTTGAAGAATCTTTAGACAAAGCACATGAAGGGCCCTTTGTATCCAACAGTTGCTTGCTCGACGGCCAGCAAAAAAGATTATGGCTCATCACAGGGCCTAATATGGCCGGTAAATCCACATTTTTAAGACAAAATGCGCTTATTGCCATTATGGCACAAATGGGTCTGTATGTCCCTGCAAAACAGGCTCATATCGGCTTAATTGACAAGATTTTTTCACGAGTCGGCGCATCCGATGATTTGTCACGCGGTCGCTCGA
>JAGCTK010000059.1 GCA_017963715.1 Alphaproteobacteria bacterium
AATTTATCTCCTTATCTTGAGTTTCAAAAAACCGCCTCTGAAAGGTGCGGCGGGGAATTGAACAATCATAGATTAGAAGATGACTCTTACGGCCTTTAGGACAAACCCCTGAACATACGCCGCAAGTTCCCCAACCTGATGGGGATAGATGCCGTCTTCAAAACCTAAAGACAGCACCACAACGATGTTATTTGCATCGTCTAATCTAAGAGCCGTTCAAAGCTCCGTGCCTTTTCAGACACTGAAGTCATAAAAACAATCTTTATCACTTCATACAAATTGTGCCATACCACACGTCAATTGTCAAATAAAATTTCGGCTTGATACATCTTTTGAGACATATCAAGCCGTTTTTATTTGTCAGCATATTGCCGATTATTCTGCCAAATAGGCTTTTTCCTGCTTTGCTGCTTCATCGGTTGTACGCGCAACGTTAATCAAAATCGTTTGCGTCACTTCCGGATGCAAGTTGAGTTGAACCTTGTAAACACCGAGATCTTTAATCGGTTTTTCAAGATACACCAAACGGCGCTCAACATTAAAGCCGGCCTCTTTGATGGCAGATGCAATATCACGAATCGTCACCGAACCGTACAATTGTCCGGTTTCGGCAGCCTGACGAATCAACACAGCCTTAAAGCCGTTCAAAGCCTCAGCCTGAGCGGTTGCGGCCTCTAACAATGCTTTGTTATGCGCTTCGAGTTCTGCTTTTTGTTTTTCAAAATAAGCAACATTGGCCTCGGTTGCGCGCAAGGCTTTGTTTTGCGGCAAAAGGTAATTGCGGGCGTACCCGTTTTTAACATTGACTTTGTCACCCATTTTGCCGAGTTTATTAACGTGTTCGAGAAGAATAACTTCCATATTGATACCCTCCCTTAATCAGCCACATAAGGCAACAAGCCGATATAACGCGCACGTTTGATGGCACGCGCCAATTCTCTTTGCTTCTTTGCCGAAACAGAAGTGATACGCGACGGAATAATCTTACCTTTTTCCGAAATAAAACGGGACAAAAGTTTGACATCCTTATAATCGATTCTCAAAGCATTTTCGCCGGAGAACGGACAAGATTTTCTTTTAAAAAATGATGATTTTGCCATGATTATTCTCCCATAACGATTGATTCATCAGCGGCTTGCAACTCTTCATCGGTTGACATTTCGCTATTAAATTCATCAACTTTGACGGTCATATAACGAATAATATCTTCGTTTAAGCGCACCAAACGCTCATATTCAAAAATGGCGCTGGCCGGTGCAACGATATCCAAAACAACGTAATGACCTTTACGATTCTTTTTAATGCGATAAGCAAGGTTTTTCAAACCCCAGTTATCGACTTTGACAACTTCGCCACCTTGTGTCTTGATTACATCGCTCAAATTAGCGACCAAATCGTCGACTTGTGAGGTGCCTAAGTCTTGACGTGCGATAAGCACGCTTTCATAGTTAGACATATATAAAATCTCCTTATGGATTCTCAACAAACGAACGCTTTCGCGCTCAGGTTAATGTATAGCCGAAAGATTTTTCTTCCGGCAAGGACAAGGCGCAATTTACATCAAAAAAAATTTTTTGCAAGCATTTTTTGTATTTTTTTGCTTCTCACGACAGTTATCACAGCGAGCCCGTCTTAAAAATTTTATAATATTTATAAACCGAGCCATCCTGCACGTTCCAACTGAAATCTTTTTTCATCGCGTTGGTTTTCATTGCGGCAATCATTTGCGGCGTTTTATAAAAACATCTCAGCGCTTTCAACAACGTATCGGCATAAGCATTGGTGTTGTTTTTAAACTTTTGCGCTTTGGTGTTTGAGCCATAAACTTTGACCCCACCCGCAAAAAACACATCGGTCCGAAAGCCATCCACCCCGTCTTCGATGGTATCCACCAAACCGCCCGTCGAGGTTGCAATCGGCAACGCACCTTTTGCCATTGCCTCCATTTGCGTCAAACCGCACGGTTCAAAATGTGACGGCATCAAATAAAAATCGGCCGCCAACTGCAAAGCATAGGCAAATTCGTCTTTATACCCTCTAAACACAAAAATGCGCGCGGCCGCCTTGGCGGATATTTTGCTTGCCTGACGACGAAAATCTTTTAACATTTCATACAATTTGACATTGCCGGCACCACCCATCACAATCACCGGAAATTCACCTTTTTCCTGTTTGATGCGCTCCAGCGTTTTTAAAAGAGCGGTCGAGGCAATATCATATCCTTTTTGCTCCACCAACCGGCTTGTTGCCGCGATAAACGGTATTTTCGAGGCTTTATCGACCAAGTCCGACACATCTTCAAAATCATCCGCCTCTATCAGCGGAATTTTTTCGGCCTTAAATTTTGAATCGCTTGCCAACTTTGACAACAACTTCACACATTCTTTTTTGTTATGCGTTTTGTTTTGAAGTTTGTTCTCGTCATAAATCTTAAAATCAAATCCGTCAAAAAAGGCATTGAGGTGTGCAATTTTGCTTTCATTCGGCGAAATCAATTTTTTGGCATACCCGTTAACAATGCCGAAAAACGTGCGGTGATTCTTTCTGATTTTCAAAATATCGCGGAAGTCATAACCAAACCCCAGTTCTTTGGACACTTCTTCCATATAATTTTTAGACACCGTCACCACCCTGTCCGCCAGATGAAAATTGGATGATGCCTGATTGTAGCAATCATACACAATCAACGTGTTTTGCGTGCGCGCGTTGCTGTTTTTAACGGCTTTGGCATTTTTGAAAATATCAACGGCATATTGCTCATAAAGTCCGTTTAAGAAACGCGCCGTGTTTTTATAATCCCAACCTTGATAGCCTAAATGGTGCGCAATATGTATAATCGGCACATTTTGAATTTTTTCGGCGCACAAAGCATCAATTGCCCCTTCGGCACCTTGAAGACACGCCAAATATTTACAAAGTCCGCCGAGCGCGCCGCTGTGCCAATCGTTGGCCAAAATGATGTTCGGCATTTTAAGGCCTTTGATATGCCCGCACGATGCCTCAATCAAAAGCGTATACACGGCTTTTGAAAAAAAGGCAAAACGCTCGACTTCGTCAATTTGGTGCGTGTTTAGAATATAGCAGCCGTCTTGTGTGGACGGATTGGCCTCCGACGGATTGATCGAAAAAAAGCGCTCACTTTGCAAAAAGATATAGCGCACATCATTATAAAAACCTTGGTAGACTTTAACCGCATATTCTTTGAGCGTATTTTCGGTGTTGGCAAAAGTCACCTTCATCTTGCCGATACAATCAACCTTAACCGATTTATCTTCCGCCCCTCGATAAAACTTGCCTTCAAGATGCGCCGATTTTTTGCCCGTATCTCCCTCATACATCGGGGTAACAATCGATATTTTGTGCGATAGATGCTCAAACGTTTGATTAAAGTTTTCGGGCAACTCGGACGCCACCATACCCAAACCGCCCCATTTCATAAATGTTGCCGTTTCGGCCGACAGCATCCATGCGTCAATTTGGTCAATCTGCGGCCACGCTTTGAGGCCCAAACATTGTGTCTTGGCAATTTTTGCGAAATCGGACAAATCGGCGCGATACACTTTAGAAAATGAGGTCACAAGGCTTTTCTTGTTAAAACCATGTTGCAACAACCCGCCGGATTGCCCTCTGTTTTGCCGATTTAATTCCATATTCAATGTCCGATATTTAAATAATATATTCGGAATATATCATTTATTTTCGCGTTTCTCAACTAAAAAATGATACCATAACGTATTTTTATTTCACCCCGTAAATAACATCTTGACTATTTGATAAAAAACTTTTATGACTATACCTGTTTTTTGATTTAATTTGGAGTAATTTGATATGAAAAGTTTTTTAAATGAATTCAAAAAATTTGCCATGCGCGGTAATGTGATTGACATGGCCGTCGGTATCATCATCGGTGCCGCTTTCGGAAAAATTGTCAATTCTCTCGTCGAAGACGTTTTGATGCCGCCGATCGGATTGATTCTCGGTAAAGTTGATTTTTCCGATTTGAAAATTACCTTAGCAAATGACGTGGCTATTAAATACGGTGCATTTATTAATGCTTTAATCAGCTTTTTGATTGTGGCTTTTGCCGTTTTCTTGCTCATTCAATCAATCAACAAATTGCAAGAAAAAATGGTTGCCAAAGATGCCGCCAAGGAAAAAGCAAACCCCACAACAAAAACTTGTCCTTATTGCTTCTCGGAAATTTCGATTAATGCAACGCGTTGCCCGCACTGCACATCGGAAATTGCCGCTCAAGCCAAAAAAGGTCGCAAGCCCGGCAAAAAAGCTAAACAAACAAAATAGTTTTTTTTCTAACAAAATTCATTCAAATATCCGCGCACTTGTTTGCGCGGTTTTTTTGTGGTTCTCACCTAAAATTCACCTTTATTTTAAAAACAAATACGTTATAATGCGCTTTATGATTAAACATTAGTTCAAAGTCGAAAGCCCGTTTGAGCCGTCGGGTGACCAACCGGATGCCATCAAAGAATTGGTGGATGGTCTCAATGCCGGCCTTCAAAATCAAGTATTGCTCGGCGTCACCGGCTCG
>JAGCTK010000060.1 GCA_017963715.1 Alphaproteobacteria bacterium
ACATACCCTTTATTTTTTATCATGACCGTCCCCTTTCGTTTTGATCGGATTGCCCAAAATCTTAAATGCAAAAAACAATGCAATGCCCAAACAAATCACGCCAAAGCCGTATGCATAAGCGCTTGATAAAGCATCAAACACATGATAGTGTATCGCCGCCATCACGCCCAAAAACATCAATCCTGTGACAACAATCGACTTCATCGCGATCCTCTTTTTGCATCATAGCCCATTATATCACAAAATAAAAGCAAAATATGTGACATTATTTTTAAAATTTCCCTTCTTTCAGAAAACGCTGACAGCAAGCAATCAGATCCTTGTTATCAAAAATGTTTACGTCACTGTTTTTAAGCGATATTTGTTGTGTTGAAAAATCTTTTTCGGTCAAATCACCCGGGATGGCGATGCTGCCGTATTTTTTCTTCAAGGGTTTTAACATTTTATCCAAATGCGTTTCGCAAAAAATCAGCCCCAATGGAACATATTCGGGCAAGCGCGGCATTTTAAGCGCCGATTTCGGCATGGCATCTTCAAGCGACGGGCCAAAGAAAAACTTAAAAATTTTAGATTTTGCAAACAATGTGCACCAATCGCTGCCGACATTGGCAGGGTTGACATTGATCACTTTGCCGAGTTTTAATTTTGATGTCCACGCTTCGTCTTCGCCCAGCAGACATCTTAAAACCAAGCATCCCGTCCCTTTGGTGATAAAAGATATTTCATCCACATCTTCCAAGTGTTCCACAAAAAACTTCAACTGGTCCATATGTCCTTTGATTGATTTGCGCGTCGACGGATAATTGATCGCCGCCACATGATATCCCTCTTTGGTCAAAGCCCGCCATAAAGGCTTAAAAATCTTTTTGCTGTCTCCGAGCCCGTGCAACAACACCACCAATTTGCCCTTTTGACGCGGCAATTCATACACCTCTATCATCTTAACAAATGCTTTGCGGCACGTTTCAAACGATCCGGATGCACGGCAAATATCAAACGAATCAAGCAAGCGATATTTGCTCCTGCGATAGTGTTTTTGGATGCGCCATTTTTGATAATAAAACACGTCTTCCCAAAATTGTCTGCCGCCTAATGTAAAAAATTTGAATGTCATGTCGATAGTCCTTTGCTATAAGTCTGTTGTTGCAGATGTTTGATGCGGAATGGCCGTAATGGTCACATGGCTGTCTTTATCCCCTTTTGCTTCGATCAAAATTTGCACCACGCGTGCATCTCTCGCATAGGTCATATGGCTGATTTTTGTTCGCACAATCGCAATCTCCGTCCAGCGCAGTTTCGGCATTTCGGAAATATAAAAGTCAAAAACGCGCCCCGCCCCATACGGCGCCTTAAAAGAAACACTGCCGATCCAATTTTCACCGCTGCCGAGCGCTTTTGTATTTTCCATGTCAAGATAAGCCTCTTTCGGAAACGGAATATCCGGAAAATTAGCAAACGACGGCAAAATTTCGGAGCCGTCCACGCCTTTAATATCAGGCACTTTCGAAGCACACGCACCAAGCATCAACACAAAGCATGCGGCCCATATTTTTTGTCGCAACATTTTTTGTTCCTTACCATAATACCTTATTTGGCCTCAAGTTTAACATATCTTTCTTAACAAAAAGAAAATATTGATTTTCAAAATCACAAAAGCACAACCTCAAATAAAACCTTGACTTTTGATGCGCATCGGCTCACATTAAACCAAGAAAGGTCAAAACATGTCAGAACACCATCACATTCCCTTAAAGTCCGTTAAATATCTGTGCATTTCGTTTGTTATCAATATGCTGTTGTCCGTCATAGAGATTGCAGGCGGTATCATCGCCGGCAGTATGGCCTTAATCGGTGATGCTTTGCACAACACCTCGGATGCTTTATCGATTTTGATTGCCATTATCGCCTTTAAAATCGGCCACAAAAAAGCAAATCGTCCTTATACATACGGTTTTAAGCGGGCAGAAATAATCGGCGGCTTTGTCAATTTGATTTTGCTCTTTATTTCAGGTATTTACCTTTTTGCCGAAGGAATTGAGCGCTTAATCGTGCCGCACCGAATTGATGGCAAACTGATTATTGTTATTTCGGTTTTGGCGCTTATCATTGATGCCTTAACGGCCAAAATTTCGCACCCTCACGCGCATCACAACACCAACATGAAGATGGTTTTTGTACATAATCTTGCCGATGCGTTCGGCTCGCTCGGCGTGATTTTATCGGGTGTGTGCATTGTGCTGTTTCAACTGTATTTTATCGATGGTGTGATTGCCATTTTGATTGCAATTTATATGATTTTTCAGGCTGTCACTTCTTTTGCGCCCATTGTGCGTATTTTGATGAATGCCGCCCCTCTCGGGTTGGATATTGAGCGCATCGAAAACGAAATTTTAAAAATCGACGGTGTCCAAAACGTGCACCACATCCATATTTTTTCAATCAGTGAAGATGAGTTGGCGCTTGAATGCCATGTCAAAGGGCAAGATTTGGCCTTGATTGAACAAATCAATACCGTTATGGCCCAAAAATTTGACATCAGGCATTGCAATATCCAACTTGAAGACAAAGATTGTTGTCATCAATGTGAGTTATAAAAAATGATTGTTCAACCGGTCGAATTTACCGATGTTTTTGCCGCTAACTGCTATTTTTATATCGACCCCGATACAAAACACGGTTTTGTCATCGATCCGTCGGCACACGCTGTGCAACTCTTCGATATTGCCGGCACAAATCATTGGACGATTGAAAAAATTTTATTAACCCATTCACACCTTGACCATATCGCCGCTGCGGTCGAACTTTCCGAACGTCTTAAGGTGCCCTTTTTCGGACACGAAAATGCGAAACTTTATTTATCCTCGCCCGAACTTGCCGCTCATTTTACAGACAGGCAAGTCTTGGAAAAAATGCAATTTTTTGACCACGACACCATCACCTTAAGCGCCAACGCTCAAGTCAAACTCCGCATTTTGCACACGCCGGGACATACGCTTGATTCTGTTGTGTTTTATGATGCCGAAAACCATCTGGCCTTTACGGGTGATACAATTTTTAGAGGCGCTATCGGACGCACCGATATTGACGGCTCGGGCGGTGATGCAAAAGCCTTGTATCAAAGCATCCGGCAACATATTTTATCTTTGCCGCCCGATACCGTACTTTATCCGGGACACGGCCCCATGACAACCGTCAAAAACGAAAAAGGTTTGTTTTAATGAAGAACCATCCGGCCAGCCACCGGAGGTATCTCCGTTCCCTCCAAGCTGCGCTTGCCAATCCGACTGAAAGTCGGCTGTCAATTCGCTTTCCACCGGCTGACGCCAGTGGTCCAAAGCATTTGATGTTATCAAAGTGCATTTTTTAAAAGCAAATATTGACTTTTCAAAATCGCAAGATTATAAGCCTCAATAACAAACAAGAGGAAAACAAAATGTATGATCCGAAGTCGGCCAAAGCCGAAGAATTTATCTGTCATGATGAAGTGCTTGCAACACTTGATTATGCACAAAAAAACAAGTCGAACGAACAATTAATTGCTCAAATTTTAGAAAAAGCCAAAGAGCGTAAAGGCTTAGACCACCGCGAAGCATCGGTTTTGCTTGCCTGCGATATCAAGCAAAAAAATGACGAGATTTTTACTTTGGCTGAACAATTCAAAAAAGATTTTTACGGCAACCGCATTGTGCTTTTTGCACCGCTTTATCTCTCAAATTATTGCGTCAACGGTTGCAGATATTGCCCCTATCATGCCACAAACAAAACAATGCCGCGCAAAAAACTGACCTTGGATGAAGTCAAAAAAGAGGTGATTGCGCTTCAAGATATGGGACACAAACGCCTTGCCATTGAAGCCGGTGAAGACCCTGTCAACAACCCGATTGACTATATTTTAGACTGCATCAAAACCATTTATTCGATCAAGCACAAAAACGGTGCCATTAGGCGTGTCAATGTCAACATTGCGGCAACAACGGTTGAAAATTATAAGAAACTTGCCGAAGCCGGCATCGGCACATATATTTTGTTTCAAGAAACATACAACAAAGAAAGTTATGAATATTTGCACCCCACCGGTCCGAAGCACAATTACGCTTACCACACCGAAGCCATGGACCGAGCCATGGAAGGCGGCATTGACGATGTCGGATTGGGTGTTTTGTTTGGGTTAGAATCGTACCAATACGAATTTGCAGCACTGTTGATGCACGCCGAGCATTTGGAGGCCAGATTCGGTGTCGGGCCGCATACGATTTCGTTTCCGCGCATCAAACATGCGGCCGATATTGACCCCAATGCCTTTTTGCATGGTATTGATGATGATATTTTTGCAAAAATTATTGCCTGCACCCGCATTTCAACCCCTTATACGGGCATGATTATTTCAACCCGTGAAAGTCAGGCTTGCCGCGAGCGTGTGATTCATTACGGCATATCGCAAATTTCAGGTGCTTCGCGCACATCGGTCGGCGGTTATGCCGATGCTGAACGCGAACATGACAGCGAACAATTTGATGTGAGCGACCAAAGAACTTTGGATGAGGTTGTGAGATGGCTCATGCAAATGGACTATATCCCGAGTTTTTGCACGGCTTGCTATCGTGCCGGCCGAACAGGTGACAGATTTATGGATTTGTGCAAAAAAATGCAGATCTTAAATTGTTGTCATCCCAATGCGTTGCTCACCTTAAAAGAATTTTTGGAAGACTATGCTTCGGATGAGACCAAAAAAGTCGGCGAAGCGTTAATCAAGCGTGAAATTGAGCGTGTCAAAAGCGACAAAGTCAAAAAAATGACCGAAGATTATTTATCCAAAATTTCACAAGGTGAACGCGACTTCAGATTTTAGATTTGCGTGCCTCTTTTTTTGCACAAAACAAAAAAATGCTTGCATTAAAAAAAAAAGTTTGATATAGACAGAGCCAATGCCGGTTTAGCTCAGTTGGTAGAGCAACGCATTCGTAATGCGTGGGTCGGGCGTTCGAATCTCCTAACCGGCACCATTAAAAAGCCACCTTTTGGGGTGGCTTTTTAATTGTATCGGTGG
>JAGCTK010000061.1 GCA_017963715.1 Alphaproteobacteria bacterium
ATTAAATCAATCGGCGAAATTGATTTTTGGTCATCTAAGATTGAACATATTGATATTCCTAATACTGTCACCGAAATTAAATCAAACGCGTTTTGCGGTAACCATAATTTGGATAGCATCACCATTCCTGCATCTGTAACATCAATTCAAAATAACGCCTTTGATGGCACAAATATTACTGTTTTCATAGAAGGCGATTCTATGACATTTGGAAATGGCTTAGCAACAACGGCCGGTCAGCCGACACTTTATTGCAAACAAGGTATGGATGCGTGTGAGGGTAAAGCATCAAGTGTTGAATATTATATCAAAACCGATAACGGATTATATCAAACCGTTTCGGATAATAAATATTTTGCGACACCATCTTTATTATTACAAGGTATTGCATGTACGGACAAACAAAATTGTGAAGACATATTAGCGGCTCAAAATGCCGGTACATCATTCAAAGTCGGTTCCAAAATTTATAATTCTATTGAAGACTTTGAAAAAGGCAATCATGTCAAATACCGTATCTATACCGTTGAGGAAGCCAATCGTGTCGCGGGCGACAGAAACACTGTCACAATCAGATATAAATAAATTGTCTTCTTAAAAAGGCTGCTTTATAAAAGCGTAAATTATTTACGGATTGATTAGTTTTAAGGCTTCTTTTTCCAAGCCCTCTTTTGAAAGCGTAAAATCAGATGCAATCCATATATTTTTCAGGCCGGCCATCATTTCTTTGACGGGCACGCAATCTTGCATCCCGAGGCCGATTAAATCTTTGCCGCCCAGCGGAAAAACGGGAACTTCCATATCATCAATATCGGTAAACAATTTTTTCAAATTGCAATCCTCTACATTTTGCTTAGCCAATGCAATCAAAATTTTGTCTTTCACAAAGGCTTTATCGTGCGCATAAACAACGCGTTTGATATAGGCCAAATCGTTAAACTGTGCGCTGTCAAACGAAAATCTCGCCAAATTCATCATTTTGTTTTTTTGCACTTTGGTCAATTTAAGGCGCACGGCCAGCGATTCGGCCAAGACTTGGTCCGGCTCAAAAAGCACAAAAAGCCGCCGCATCATATCCGCATCCATATGATTAAAGCGCACCAATGTGTCAAGTGTTTTCAAGGCCCGGGTGTTGATTTTTTGCGGCAACACAAAAGATAAAATATCATTTTCGGCCATCATTTCCAAAACATTTGCCGCATTTGAGGTTGCCAAAATCTTAAAAAATTCTTCTCTGATTTGTTCAATCGCCACCGTTTTGAGCAAATCTTTATTTTCCACGCAGGCTTTGAGCGATTTCAAATCGGGCGCCGTTTTTGAAAAAATAGAATAAAATCTGAAAAACCGCATGATTCGAATCGGCTGTTCCATAATTTTTTGCTTGGCATTTCCGATAAAGCGCACAACGCCTTTTTCCAAGTCCTCAATCCCGTTATAATAGTCAAACACGTTTCCGTCTTCGTCGGCATAAACGGCATTGATGGTCAAATCGCGGGTTGCCGCATCGGCATTCCAGTCATCCGTAAACGAAAAATCCGAATATTTCACACCTTCCGGCAAAGCCCTATGCAAAGATGACACTTCAAAAACGCGATTACCCATCACAACGCCCGTCTTGGCAAATTTTAAGCCGAGCGAAACCGTTTTAATTCCTTTTTCGGTGCAGGCCTCCACCAGTTCATCAGGTGTCAAATCGGTTGCCAAATCGATGTCAAACCCTTTCAGCCCGGCCAGTGCATCACGCACCGCGCCACCCACAAAGCGCACGGCACCGCCATAGTCATGCACGGCTTCAAACAGCTTTAAAACGTCGCTGTCTTGCATGATGTCTTTCACATCCAAAAATTCGGGCCTCATCATTTTTTTTGACCTTATTTCAAAAAATATTTGCTTTCTTTTAACAGTTTTAAAGTATATTGCAATCAATATTTTATACCATGTCGATAAAAGGAACAATAAATATGAAAAAAATTTTGTTTTTGGCCTGTGCCGTCTTCTCTTTCAAAGCCTTAGCCATGGAAGCACCAACCGTCATCGGTGAGTATCACGATTGGTCAGCCTACACATTCAAAGAGGGCAAAAATATTGTTTGCTATATGGCTTCAACACCCAAACGCGACGAAGGCAATTACACAAGGCGCGGTGATATTTATGCCGTGATCACGCACAGACCGGCCGAAAAAAGTTTTGACGTCGTTAACTTTGTTCTCGGTTACACCTTAAAACCCAACGCACCTTTTACCGTCAAAATCGGCAAAGAAACTTTTACAAAGTTTTTCAGCGAGGGTGACAAATCATGGACCATCAATGATGATGAAGATGCCAGACTTGTCAAAGCCATGGTTCGCGGCGAACGCATGATTGTCGAAGCCACATCCAATCGCGGCACAAAAACAAAAGACACCTATTCGCTCAAAGGTTTTGCACGGGCTTATCAAGCCATCAATGCCAAATGCGGTAAAAAATAATGCCCAAACAACACATCATCGGCCTGTCAAAAGAAGAATTATCGGCCGTTTTGGCCTCATGGGGCGAAAAACCGTTTCGCACCAAGCAAATTTGGCAATGGTTATATTTTAGGGGCGTTCAAAGTTTTGATGACATGACAAATCTTTCAAAAGATTTGCGCACACGCTTGGCCGACAATTTTGTCTTGACGCGGCCGAAGATTATCACACAGCAGATTTCACAAGACAAAACGCGCAAATGGCTGTTAGAATTTGATGACGGTGAGCGCGTTGAAATGGTCTATATCCCCGAACTTGATCGCGGCGCCGTTTGTCTGTCGACACAGGTCGGATGCGCCATGGGGTGCAAATTTTGCCACACCGGCAGCCAAAAACTCAAACGCAATTTAACGGCCGGTGAAATTGTTTCTCAATTTATGGTCGCCCGCGATACCTATGGTGAATGGCCGAGCCCGACCGATGCCACGCGATATTTATCCAACATTGTGGTGATGGGCATGGGTGAGCCTTTGCAAAACGAGGACAACGTCATCAAAGCCTTAAATATTTTATCCGACGGTGACGGTATTGCGATTTCAAGGCGTCGAATTACCATGTCAACCTGCGGCATTGCGCCCAAAATTTGCGATGTACTCGAAAAAACAGGTGTCAGATTGGCCATTTCCCTGCACGCGCCGAACAACGAAATTCGCAACGCCTTGATGCCGATTAACAAGGCCTATCCGATTGAACAGATTTTGGCTGAGGCCCAAAAATATCAGCAAAAAGACGGCTCTCGTTATGTAACGTTTGAATATTTGATGCTTCAAAACATCAATGACAGCCCGCAGCACGCCAAAGAATTGATTGCACTTTTGAAAAAACACAAAATTCGCGCAACGTTCAATTTAATACCGTTCAATCCGTGGCCCGGTTGCGATTTTATGCCGAGCACGCCCGAAAGAGTTAAGGTTTTTGCCGATTTACTCAATCAGGCAGGTTTTGCCGCTCCTGTTCGTGTGGCGCGCGGACAAGATATTTTGGCCGCCTGCGGTCAACTCAAATCAAGCACACAAAAAACGCCGCGCACATAACGCACGCGGCTTTTGATTTTTACATTGCGTGTTCTTTTTTCTTTCCCAAACGTCGTTTGGCTTTCATAAAACTGATGCACGTCAGCGGAATCGTCAAAAGATAAATCACCGTCAGCACCCCGAGCGTCAGCCACGGCTGCACCAACATAAAGTTGATAAACAGCACGACCACGAGCATCAAGGGCAAAAAGAGGGATGTTTTCACCTTTGTTTTTTTAAGCGACAAGGTCGGAATGCGGCTTGTCATCAAAAACGTCACAAGGCACATCAACAGGGCGCAAAATGTGTTTGACCGCAAAATAAATTCCAAATTCGGAAAGTCAAAACAAATGAGCACCGGCATAATACCCAGCGCTGCGGCGGCCGGTGCCGGCACACCCACAAAATAGTGCGACCAATATTCCGGCACATCGTCCATATCAAGCATCGTGTTAAACCGTGCCAAACGCATCGCCATACCCATTGCAAACATCAGGCAAAACAGCCAACCGAACTTGGGCAAATCGACAAGCGACCATTGATAAATCAAAATCGCCGGTGCCACGCCGAAACTCACAAAATCTGACAGCGAATCCAATTCGGCGCCGAATTTGGACGATGCTTTCAAAAGTCTGGCCACACGTCCGTCCAATCCGTCAAACAAACCGGCCAAAAAGATACACAACACCGCCTTGGTCCAGTTTTCCGCAATCGCAAATCTGATTGAGGTCACGCCCGAGCACAAAGCCATCATTGTCACCATATTCGGTGCCAATTTTCGAAACGGAATTTCGGTCAGTTTTTGTTTTGAAATTTCCGTTAATTTTTGCTTCGACAACAAAAGTTTGTCGTTTAATTTGTCATTAAAGTTCTTCATGATCTGACAACTCCTTCAGGGCGTTCCTGTGATGCGGCCTTCAAGCGTGCCAAAATTGTTTCACCGGCTGTCATGGTTTGACCGATGCAAACGAGCGGCTCAACATCGGTCGGCAAATACACATCAAGGCGCGAACCGAATCTGATCCAACCAAAGCGCGCACCAGCCTCATATTTATCACCGGCTTTAGCCAAGCATACAATACGACGTGCCACAAGGCCTGCAATTTGCACAAACGCAATATTTTTGCCCGATGTTGTTTTCATCAAAAGCAACTGGCGTTCATTGTCGCGTGAGGCTTTGTCAAGTGTCGCATTAAAAAACTTTCCTTTGATATATTCGGTCTTAACAATCTCGCCTGATGCCGGCGCACGATTGACATGCACATTAAACACGCTCATAAAAATGCTGATACGGTTGAATGTTTTGGTCTGAAGACCGAGTTCTTCCGGCCCTGCCACACGGGTAATCATTTGCACAACCCCGTCGGCCGGCGACACAACGACATCATCAATTTTCGGTGTTATTCTGTCGGGGTCTCTAAAAAAGTAATAGCACCAAACGGTCAAAACCAACCCGACGAAGCCGAGCGGTGCCCATACAAGCGCAAGCAACGCTGTGACAAGCGCAAAAATACTCACAAATTTCCATCCGTCCTGATTGATATTCGGGAAGATGTATTTGGCAAGTGAAATATCGATATTTTTCATCAATGTTTTCCTTTTTGTTTGATTGTGCCGAAACGCTGTTTCCGGCGCACAATTATTTTTTCAGCACCATTGCTGACAGGCCAAGAAAAGCACATTTTAAAAAAAATTTCAAGAAATATGTTGCAATTATAAAATATTGTGATAATAAACTAAACATATTTTATGCGCTTGTGGCGGAACAGGTAGACGCTGCAGACTTAAAATCTGTTGGGAGCAATCCCGTGCCGGTTCGATTCCGGCCTAGCGCACCAATAAAAAGTCACCTTTTAAGGTGGCTTTTTTATTGGTATATTAAGGATCGAACCGGCA
>JAGCTK010000062.1 GCA_017963715.1 Alphaproteobacteria bacterium
TCTGACGAAGCGCCGAAGGCAATCTGACTGACCGGCACCATTAAAAAGCCACCTTTTGGGGTGGCTTTTTAATTGTATCGGTGGAGGCGAGAACGCACGAACAAGGGCGTTTGACAAGGAAGATAAGGCGGACTTTGAGGACGCCGGTCGGCTTCGCCGATATCTGACGAAGCGCCGAAGGCAATCTGACTGACCGGCACCATTAAAAAGCCACCTCAAAGGGTGGCTTTTTAATTGTATCGGTGGAGGTAAGAACGCACATTTAAAAAATAAAATTCCTCACAACTTCTTCAGCTGTAAGGAATTTTAATCACTCAGAAAAACGGTTTCAATGTTTTTTGCGTCCCACACGCCAAGTAAGCACTTAACCCCTTCGCCAATCAACGAATTGACTTTGGAAAACTCTACCACCGTGACCAATGTATCCTCGATAGGTTCCATTTTGACAAACGCCAAACTGTCATCCGCAAGTTTATAAATTTCGGTCACGCCATAGAAAACCGTATTGATCTCCACATAATACATATTATCGCGTTGCGATATTTTGTGGACATAACCCGCTCCCAAAATCTTCGGGCTACTGATCACCTGTGAATACGGATCGATGACGGTATCACGCCACACACAACCTTTTAATATCACACCGAGTATCAATATCAACGGGATTGCTAATAAATTTGCCCATTTCATATATATCATAGTTTATGAATGATGTATCAATAATTGTTCAATGATAGATTTAAGACTGGACACGTTTTACACTTTAATCCTCTTTTTGTCAAGCAAATTATACAACCTCGTCATATCTTAAAATATTGATTGATTTTTCTTTTTATCGGGATATCCTAAAGCAGATGATAAGGAATAAACCATGATTACTCAAAGCAGATGGAATCATATTTTAGGTGTTGCACGAAAGGCTAAAACGCTTGCACTTAAACTCAAAGAAAATGATACAAAATATGCCGAAGATATGTTTGTGCTCGGCATGCTCCATGATTTGGGATATGAATTTATCAAGACCAATGCTTCGCACGCTGCCGCCGGCGGCACCATTTTGCAACGCGCAGGATATAAATATTGGAAGGAAGTTGCGTTGCACGGTGACATTACGATTGATCATATGACAGACGAATTGTTTATTTTAGATTGCGCGGATATGATGACAGGCCCGAACGGCGAAGACTTTACTTTTGCCGAGCGTTTAAGCGAAATTGCCGACCGTTTCGGCCCCGATTCGGATGCTTATCAAAAATGCGTTATTGAAGTCCAAAAATTACAAACAGACAGCAGGTATACCAAAATAAAATGACACAAAAAGAAATCAAATTTTGTTTACCTGTCGGAAAATACGGATTTTTGTCGCCTTTGGCCGCCTATCCGATTAAAATGTCCGTTGACGGCCAGTTATATAATTTTCCGACCGTTGAACATTATTATCAAGCGATGAAATTTGAGGCTTCAGATCCGCGTTTTGAGACCATTATCGGCTTAAAAAATCCGGATGATGCGCGGCTCATTACAAAAACCCCGGCTTATAAAATCAACCGCCGCAAAGATTTTGATCAAAACAAGTTTGATATCATGTTTCAAGGCCTGCGTGCCAAATTTGCACAAAACCCCGAAGCCGCAAAATTGTTGAAACAAACCGGAGATGCGTTATTGACAAAGTCTTGCAAGGTTTGTTATCAATGCGGTTTCGGCCAAGGTTGCGGCATCAATCGCATGGGCAAAATGCTGATGCAAATCAGAGAGGAATTGCAACAACAAAAGGAAAATTAATATGTCTTTTGTTATTTTTGATACGGAATATACTTCATGGCCAGGATGTCAGGAACACGGCTGGACCGGCCGATACAAAAAAGAACTCGTCCAAATTTCAGCCTTAAAAGTATCGGATGAGTTAGAAGTTATTACCACATTTGATGCTTTATGCCGCCCGATGATTAACCCCGTTTTGTCGCAATATTTTACAGATTTAACACACATCACAAACGAACAAATTCAGGCTCGCGGTGCGTTGTTTGCCGAAGTTTATCAAAAATTTGAGCAATTTGCCGAAAACGATATTTGCTATTCTCACGGCTGGGGTGCCGACTATTTTCATCGCTCGGACGGCGAAATTTTAGCCGAAAACCTCAATTTATATCGTTTAACCGCGCAAAAAGAACCGGTTTATCGCAATATTGCCCCCGTTTTCAAACAACTTTATCTTGAGCATAATATCTCTGTTCAAAGCCAAAGTTCAGGACAAATTCCAGATATTTTGGGCATCAAACAAAATTTAGTAAATTTGGGTCTCAATCCGCATAATGCTCTTTATGATGTTTATGCCATTTTAGAGGGCTTAAAATATTTTTATCCAAGGTCTGTTGAACTGCTGACCGCATTTGAAAATAAATAGCCTGCAGCATCTCAAATTTCCATTGTTTTTAAGAGTGCATTTTTTATCAATTCGATGGTTGATAACTTGCATTTTATTCTTACGCAATCAAAGAGTTTGCGTTATACTTTTCGAAGCTGAAAAATTTAATCAAAAATGAGAAAAAAATGACAGAGTTATCAAACGAGGAATTCTTAAAAAGCGAACAAGAATACAATGCCGATTCAATTAAGGTGTTAAAAGGCTTAGATGCCGTGCGTAAGCGCCCCGGTATGTATATCGGTGATACCGATGACGGATCCGGTCTGCACCACATGATTTATGAGGTTTTGGACAACGCCATTGATGAGGCGCTGGCCGGTTATTGCGATAAGACGGAAGTTATTTTAAATCCGGACGGTTCGGCCACAATCAGAGACAACGGGCGCGGTATGCCGGTTGATCTCCACAAAGAAGAGGGTGTGTCGGCCGCTGAAGTAATTATGACAGAACTTCACTCGGGCGGTAAGTTTGATAACAACTCATACAAAGTTTCCGGCGGTTTGCACGGTGTGGGTGTGTCGGTTGTGAACGCGCTTTCAACATGGCTCAAATTAAGAATTTGGCGCAACGACAAAGAATATTCGGCTGAATTTGCAGACGGAAATGTCGTCAAACACGTTGAAGTTGTGGGTGATGCCCCCGGTCGTCATGGAACGGAAGTTTCGTTTTTGCCGAGCCCGAAAACATTTACGCAAACCGAATTTTCGTTTGAAACATTAGAGCGTGCCATCAGAGAAAAAGCATTTTTGAACTCCGGCGTTTATTTGAAGTTGATTGACAATCGCGGCGCTGAGAGAAAAGAAGAAGATTTTCACTATGAGGGCGGTTTGTCGGCGTTCGTCGACCATTTGAACAAATCTAAAGCGCCTTTGCATGACAATATCATCGCTTTTCAGGGCGAAGAAAACGGTATCACGGTTGAAGTGGCCATGCAGTGGACCAACGCCTACAACGAGAGCATGCTTTGCTTTACAAACAACATTCCGCAAAAAGACGGCGGCACACACTTGGCCGGTTTCAGAGGTGCTTTGACCAGATCGGTCAACAACTATATTTTGGAAACAGGGTTACTCAAAAAAGAAATAGCCGTCATCACGGGTGAAGATATGCGCGAGGGCTTAACCTGCGATTTGTCTGTTAAGGCACCCGATACGAAGTTTTCATCCCAAACCAAAGA
>JAGCTK010000063.1 GCA_017963715.1 Alphaproteobacteria bacterium
AAACCGTCAACGTCAGAATCAGATATAAATAAATGGATCCTCGGGTCACGCCCGAGGATGACAATTTACGCCCGAGGATGACAATAAAAAAAGTCGCTTTTCAAGCGACTTTTTTTTGTATCCGTCGTGTTGAAACACTTAAAGTCTGTGATTATTTTTTGCTTTGTCTTTTTATTTTAACAACAAAGGAGAAAAAATTATGACAACTCAAGGTGTACGTTATCCGACGCTTGCTTTTCATACGGGCGGGGTGGGGCAGGCCAATGACGGCATTCCCCCGCAACCGTTTGAAACATTTTGCTATGATTCGGCCTTAATGCAGGCCAAAATCGAAAATTTTAACGTGGTGCCTTATACATCCGTTCTGCCGAAAGAATTGTTCGGTCGCATTGTGCCGGTCGAAAAAGTGGCAGACAAATTTAAGCATGGTGCCGTTTTGGAAGTGATTATGGCCGGAAACGGCGCGAATCGTGATGACCACAAAGCCATTGCCACCGGTGTGGGCATTTGCTGGGGCAAAGACAAATCGGGTAATCTCATCGGCGGTTGGGCGGCCGAATATGTTGAATATTTTGATACGCATATTGATGATGAAATTGCCGAAGGTCACGCCAAAATGTGGCTCAACAAGTCATTAAAGCACGAACTTGAAATCAGAGGTGTCGAAAAACACAGCGAATTTCAAATGTTCCACAATTATCTCAATATCACGCAGCAATTCGGCTATAGTTTGACCTGTCTCGGCTTTTTGAATTTTGAATATGCCGATGTGGTTGAAATTTAAGCATGTGAGGCCTTAAAATGTTGATAAAAAATATCAAACATAAAGAGCCGGCAGAGGCCAATAAATCCTCCGCCGGTTTGGGCGTTTGGGCCTTATCGGCGATTGTGGTCAGTTCGATGATTGGCGGCGGCATCTATTCGCTGCCGCAAAATATGGCGCAATCCGCTTCGGCCGGTGCGGTGTTGCTTGCGTGGCTCATCACCGGTATCGGTGTTTATGTTATTGCCGATACATTTCGCATTTTATCGGTTGCCAATCCTGATTTAACGGCAGGTATTTATATGTACAGTCGGCAAGGTTTCGGGCCGTTTGCCGGTTTTACCATCGGGTGGTCATATTGGCTTTGTCAGATTTGCGGCAACGTTGGTTATGCCGTTATTACCATGGACGCCTTAAACTACTTTTTTCCGCCGTATTTTGCCGGCGGCAACAATTTGGCCTCGATTGTCGGCGGTTCGCTGATTATATGGGGCTTTAATTTTTTAGTGTTGCGCGGAATAAAGCAGGCAACCTTTGTCAACCTGATCGGCACTATTGCCAAAATCGTACCGCTTTTGCTGTTTATTGTTGTGATGGCGTTTGTTTTTCAAGAACATAAATTTTCGTTTGATTTTTGGGGCGAGAACCTTATCGGCAAGGCAAAACTCGGTACGCTTTCGGCCCAAATCAAAAGCACAATGCTGGTGACTTTGTGGTCATTTATCGGTATTGAAGGCGCAGTTGTGATGAGCCAACATGCCAAATCTTCCAAATCTGTCGGCAGAGCAACGGTGATGGGCTTTATCGGATGCTTGAGTATTTATGTCCTGCTCTCATTGTTGCCGTTCGGATATATGAGTCAGGCCGAACTTTCGGGTATTGCCAATCCGTCAACAGCCGGCATTTTAGAAAAAATCATGGGCAAAACAGGGGCTTATATTATGAATATCGGTCTTTTGGTGTCGGTTTTGACAAGTTGGCTCGCATGGACCATGGTGACGGCACAAATCCCTCAAGCCGCCGCCGAAAACGGCACTTTTCCAAAAGTTTTTGCCACCGAAAACAAACATCATGCGCCATCGGTGTCGCTTTATATCACAAGTTTGATGATGCAAATTTTTATGCTGCTCGTCTATTTTTCAAACAATGCATGGAATACGATGCTCTCAATTACAAGCGTAATGGTTTTGCCGGCCTATTTTTCATCATGCGCGTATTTGTGGAAATTGTGTGAAGATCATGAATACCCGACAAATGTTTATATCAAGCGTTCGTCAGCCTTGTTGGCTTCAACGATAGGGGCTATATATGCATTGTGGCTGATTTATGCCGCAGGGCTTGAGTATTTGTTGGCGGCCGTGATATTTATCGCACTCGGTATTCCCGTATATATTATGGCGCGGGCTCATAACAATCAAAATGAGAGGATTTTTTCAAAATCGGAATTTTGTTGTGCCGTGATGCTGGTTGTTTTGGCATTTGTTGCGATTTATGCCTTAACGACGGGTATCGTCAAATTGTAAAATGCGCAAAACAAAACCCCGCATCGGATGATACGGGGTTTTAATTATTCAAACGCACGTTATTTTTTCTTTTTTTGATAAATCGGGAATACTTCAACGCCGTTATATTTCATACCTTTCATCTCTTTTGAAACGGAAGGATCATAAACGGACATCGTTGTCGTCTCGTTTGTAGACGGCTGAATATCTTTTGTTTCACGCGCCGTGTTTTCTTTCACGTTATTAATCGCTTTTGGTGTTGTGACACCTTTTGAACGTTCAATTTTGGTACCATCATCATTAATAATGGTAAATGTTTCGGCCTTCGGTTCGGGACAAATCATTTTGTGAACCGCCGGATCGTCATAGCAGGGCCATTCTTCATAACAGGGCATCGGCTCTAAGACGGTCGAATAACATTCGGTGCCTTCAAACGGCGAATCGGTAAATTGATAAATCGGGTTGCCGTTTTCGTCAAAGATAAACTGTCCGACCAGTTGTTCTCTTTGCTTTAAGTCACTTTCTTTTTTCTGCAAATCTTCGTCTTTTTGCTTCAAATCGGCATCTTTTTTCTGCAAATCGGCTTCTTTCTTGTTGAGATCAATCTCTTTTTGATTGAGGCTGTCTTGCTTCTTTTGAAGCGCGGCTTTTTCAGAATCCGGCCACGGTTCATCCAAGATGAGGTCTGCCGACAAAGGATAAGCATCGTTTTTGAACTTGAACATCATATAGCCTGATCTGCCGCCATAAGCCGGGCCCGACAAACCGATGGAATAATAACCACCGATAAAGCCGTAGTCCAAATCGATGTAGTCAATGGCAAAGAGGGTTTTGATGGTTGTGTTGCCGATGGTGGTCATTTTGCAATTGTATCCGCCATCTTCAAGCACGATATTTTGTGTGTTTCGGACGTACACCAAAGACTGTGCCGGTTTGCAAACAGGTGTTTGTCCGTTGTACGAAATGCCGTAGTTTAAGAGCAAATCAATCGAGCGACGGCTCAAAGCAAGTGACACATCCGTCAACTCGACATTGTCAATATATAAATTAGCCGGTGTGACGCCAACCGTAATCGGCAAGGTAACATAATCTTCCGTACACACATGCGTAAAGGGATCTGCCTGACATACAAGTGCCTTTTCGTTGATGTTTTGTTTGAGAAGATGTGTCAAAGAATTGTAAATGTACTCTTTAGACATTGACAACTTTGCCGGCGCGCATTGTTTGGAGCGACAGACGACAATTGATGACGGGTAGGTGATTTGCGGCTGAAATTCTTGCGCGCGAATTGCAGATGAACTCGGGGCGCGACAAGCACCTAAGGCAGCGCATACACCAAGCGCCAAAGTAGCATGAATATATTTCATCACGTATTATCCCTTGTGACATTAACACTTAAATATACCATAACATACCGCGATAATATGAATGAATCGTAAACAAAATAAAACCTTGTGAAAAAAAATATTTTATGCTATGTCTTAACCTATGAAAAAATGGATTTGTTTGATTGTTGTCGCCGTGTTGGCAGAACTCATAACCGAGACGCGTGCCGGTTCGCAAATAAAGGTTGTGGACGGTGATAGTTTAGAAATCGGAGCACGTCGGATTCGTCTTTTGGGGATTGATGCACCGGAATTGTTTCAGGAATGTTTTGATACCGAGGGTGTTTTGTATGCTTGCGGCCGGCAAGCCAAAGATTATTTGCAGTCGATGATTGATGAAGGCTTGTCACAGGGGGAAAAAGTCAAGTGCAAAACATATGATGTCGACCGTTATCAAAGGGATCTGAGCATATGTCATGTGGGCAAACGAAATTTAAATTTTGATATGGTCAAAGCAGGTTATGCCATCTCTTATAAAAGCGAGATGTTCTCGGCTCCCGAGAAAAAGGCCAAAAGTGCGCACAAAGGCATTTGGCAGGGCAAATTTATGCGGCCGGAGTTGTTTCGGACGCTCAAACGTGAACAGGAAAAGCAAAAAAATTCAAAAAACAGATAAATTCTTGTTGACAGATGAAAAAAGTTATGTATATTGCAAAACACGTTTATTAATTTTAAGAAAGTTTAGGTGGAAAAATGTTCGCAGTTATCAAAACGGGCGGAAAACAGTATAAAGTCACGAGCGGTGATGTCATTAAGGTTGAAAAATTGGCAGGTACCGAAGGTTCCGAAGTGATTTTTGATGAAGTTTTGGCCTTGAATGAAAAAGTCGGCAAGCCTGTTGTCAAAGGTGCCAGCGTTAAAGGTACAATCTTAAAACAGGCAAAAGACGAAAAAGTCATCATCTTCAAAAAGAAGAGAAGACAAAATTATCGTCGTAAAAACGGACACAGACAACAAATCACGCTTGTTAAGATTATGGATGTCTGTGAAGCAAAAAAAGAGAATTAAGGTTATAGGAGATACAAGATGGCACATAAAAAATCCGGTGGTAGCTCTAATAACGGACGCGATTCTATCGGGCGTCGTTTAGGGGTCAAGAAATTCGGCGGTGAAGCCGTTATTCCGGGCAACATCATCATCCGTCAACGTGGCACGAAATATCATCCGGGCGCCAATGTCGATATGGGTAAAGACCATACGATTTTTGCCGTGGCCGAAGGTAAAGTGGCTTTCAGAGAACAGGGTGACAAGATGTTTGTTTCGGTTGTGACCGAGTAAGAAACATCACTGCATCATTAAAATAAGTGTGGGGTAAAGCATTTGCCCCCTTTATTTTTCTATCAAAACGGGTTAAGTTTGTGATATGAAGTTTTTGGATCAGGCAAAGATATATATCAAATCGGGTGACGGCGGCCAAGGGTGCGTCGCTTTCAGACGTGAAAAATATATTGAATTCGGCGGACCGAACGGCGGTGACGGCGGCAAAGGCGGCAGTGTTTATTTTGAAGCCGTTGACAACTTAAATACCCTGATTGATTTTCGTTATCAGCAACATTTTAAAGCACCGCGCGGCGGCAACGGTATGGGTTCGGAAATGTCGGGTGCCAAAGGCGAAGACGTGATTATCAAAGTTCCGGTCGGTACCGAGATTTTGGCTGAAGACGGACAAACGCTGATTAAAGATATGGTCACCCCGGGCGAACGCTTTTTGATTGCCAAAGGCGGTGACGGCGGAAGAGGCAATATGCATTTTAAGACATCAACCAACCAAGCCCCTCGTTATGCCGAACCCGGATGGCCGGGCGAAGAACTGTGGGTGTGGCTCAAGTTAAAAATTATTGCGGAGGTCGGGGTGATTGGTTTTCCAAATGCCGGCAAGTCGACCTTTTTATCGGCTGTGACGCATGCCAGGCCGAAAATTGCGGATTATCCCTTTACAACATTACATCCGCATTTGGGTGTGATGTGGGTCGGCGGCCACGAACTTGTATTGGCCGATATCCCTGGTTTGATTGAGGGCGCGCATGAAGGCGCCGGCTTGGGCGACAAATTCTTAAAACATATCGAACGTTGTGCGGCGTTTTTGCACTTGATAGACGGCACTTCGGATGATGTGGCTTATGCTTATCGAGCCATACGTGCCGAATTGCGGCTTTATAAAGAAAGTTTGACACATTTGCCGGAAGTTGTTGTTTTAAATAAAATAGATGCACTGACGCCCGATGAATGTGCCGAAAAAACGGCAGCACTTGAAAAAGAGGCCGGTAAAAAGGTGTTTGCGATTTCGGCCGTGACGCACCAGGGACTTGATGAAGTGGCACGCGAATTGTCGCAATATGTTAAAGTCAAACATGCGCCGTCAAATGATGAAAATTTAAGCATTGATGAGGCCAAGCCGTGGTCACCGTTTGATGCTTTATAAAAAATTTTGATGCTTTATAAAAAATAAGGAGAATACTTTTGCAAAAAGACGAAGATGAAATTTTGAAATTGGTTCAAAAAGTTTTGGAGGACAACAAAGCTCAAGATGTGACGGTGATTGATTTGAAAGGCAAAACATCAATTGCCAATCAGATGGTGGTTGCCTCCGGCACATCAAACAGGCATGTGGCCGCCATGGCAGATAAATTGCTTGAAGCCTTGAAAAAAGCAGGTTTTAAGGCAACGGCCGAGGGCATGGAAAAAGCCGATTGGGTGTTGATTGATGCCTTTGATGTGATTGTCCATATTTTCCGGCCGGAAGTGCGTGCTTTCTACAATTTGGAAAAAATGTGGCAGGCCGTTTCGGATAAACGCAAATAGTTATTTTTACGCGATATTTTGATGATAAAGGCGTGTGTAATCACGCCTTTGCCATATATGCCGATATATATTTTAACTTAATCTTAAGACAAACAGGCGTAGACTGACCTTTCAAGTAGTAATCTTTTAAAGGACTGAACTATGAAAAAACTTTTGTTAAGTGCTGCATTTTTGGGCTTGGCGGCATGTACGACAACCCACCAAGGCACGAAGAGTTTAAATGTTGATGATTTGACGTTGAAGGCTCGTCCGTTGCAGGTTTCGGTTGTGCCGGGAGAAAAAATTTCGGGTACGGTAGAATGTACCAACTTTTTGGGTATTCCGATTCGCTATCCCTCGAAGGAGGCATATGGCGCACGACTTGAAACTTCTTCGGGAAATTTTGCAGGTGATAATTGTACGCGTGGTGCAATTTATAACGCCATCGTCAATTCAAATGCAGATGTGATTTTGGCACCTCAATATATGACATCCGGTAAAACATTTTTGTGCTTGCCGCTTATCGGTTGTCTTTATAACAATCGGACAATTACGGTGACAGGCTATAAAGGCACCTATCAGGATATCAGAGAAATGCCTGAACACGTTATTCAGCAACGTTTTTCTGTGCCGGATCCCGAGCCGACAGTCACACAACATATTTCTGACTTTTTCAAATAATAAGGCAGGGATGTTAAAAAAAAAGAGGATTGAACAATCCTCTTTTTTTGTGTTTTAATTGCGTGTGTGATATATAATGAACTTTCAACTTTTTGAAAAACAAAGAGTTTGAAAAGATTTTTTTTGACAAGAAGTTTTTAATATGTTAAACTTGAAGAAAGGTAAAGGAAGATTTCTTTCTTTATCTTAACAGAACCGAGAGGTTCAGGGCTGTCAGAGGCTCTTTGTTTAGCGATACCGGAAATGGTATCCGTTCGGTTGCCCTTTTTGGTATTTTACTTCCCCGCTTTGATGGGGAGCTTGCAGTGGATGTACAGGTTTTTAACTAAAGATTGCAAGAGTCATTTCGCTAAACATGATTTCTG
>JAGCTK010000064.1 GCA_017963715.1 Alphaproteobacteria bacterium
TTTGCAATAGAACAACAGTGTTCTGTCAATACCGGTTGAAACATCTACTTCGTCATCATCGCCGTACGATGTCGTTTTGAAAGTCCTTTCGCTTTTGTTTAAAACTTCAAATTTACCAAAGCATGTCTCATTAGCAAGTTGATAACATTCGCCCATGGTATGCCGGCGACCGTCGCTATCTGCCTCATAGACAAGGCCGTATTCGCCTGTATACATAAATTTGACACTCGGTTTGTAAAATGTGCATCCGCACAAGACGAATATCACAAGCGTAAAGCATTTTTTGAACATTTTTTATCCTTTTATCAGACAGATAACATTTTAAGAGGAGTTTAACTTGAAATCAGCCTATTGTCAAATCAAAATTTGGTTATTGCCATGATTGATAAAGGGTGTTTTCGGACTTCGGCGCGGAAAAGTTAAAACTTCAAGGCCGATTTGTCTCGCCAAAGCCTCGGCTTTGTCAAAAGAGGCACCGAGTGCGCTTTTTTTGTGCGCATCATCATTGATGAGAACCGGCACATGATAAGTGGCAAGCATTTTGAGGATTCGGCGGCCGGGGTAGGGATCAGTGGGTGAAAATTTGTATCCGCTTGTATTGATTTCGACCTTGGCACCGGCTGTTGCAATTGTTCGGACGGTGGCTTTTTCTTCCTTCATCCATTCGGATCCGAGGCCTAAACCCGTCTTTTTCATCAGGTCTAAATGCGCCAAAAAATCAAAAAGATTGCTTGAGGCAGCCGCACGAACATTTTGCCAATATCTGTGAAGCAACAGTTTTTGTTCTTCGGGTGAGGCATTTTTTAAGTCATGCGCATTGTAAAGCGTGTTTTGATATTCGATAAAATGAGCCGAACCGATGGTATAATCCGGTTTTAAGATTGTGACGGCCTTTTCAAACCCTTCGCGCCATGACGGATGAGCAAAAAAATCAACTTCCATACCTTTGTAAATCGGAAAACCCGTTTCTTTTTTGAGACGGTCAATGGTGGCATAATGCGCAATAAACTTGTCAATCGCCTCCTCAAAGGTGGATGAATAAATGCTGTTGTATTCGCCTTGCTTGGCATAGGCATACATTTTGGTGTTTTCAATACCGGGATAAACAATAAAATGGTTTGAAAAACCTATTTTTTCCCAACCGAGTTTGATGGCAGCCTCAACCATTTCGGCTTCGGTATTTTGGCCGTCAAAACCTGATGTATGCGTATGAAACGAAAATTTTTGCATTTTGTTTTATCCTATGCCTCGAAATTATAATAATTGATTCTTTATCTGTCAATGATTAACCGATGAGCCGGTTTAATAATAAAAAAAACGGACAGCATTTGAGGTGCTGCCCGCTTGAGTTTTCTTATTTGAAAATATTATTTTTTCAAAATCGAACGACCGGCATAAATGGCCATATCACCCAATTCTTCTTCAATACGAATAAGTTGGTTATATTTTGCCATACGGTCTGTACGTGACATAGAACCTGTCTTGATTTGGCCGCAATTTGTGGCAACCGCGATGTCGGCAATGGTCGAATCTTCGGTTTCGCCCGAACGGTGTGACAAAACAGCCGTGTATTTGTTGCGCTGCGCCAGTTCAACCGCACGCATTGTTTCGGTCAATGTACCGATTTGGTTAACTTTGACCAAAATCGAGTTGGCAACACCTTTTTCGATACCCATGGCCAAGCGTTTCGGATTGGTCACAAAAAGGTCATCGCCGACGAGTTGAATCTTAGAGCCCAATGTATCGGTGAGCATTTTCCAGCCTTCCCAATCATCTTCGGCCATACCGTCTTCAATCGAGAAAATCGGGAATTTATCAGTTAAGCCTTTGTAATATTCAACCATTTGAGCCGAAGTGTAAGATTTGCCTTCGCCTTTCATCTCGTATTTGCCGTTTTCATAAAATTCGGAAGAAGCGGCATCAAGCGCAATAAACACATCAACACCAGGTTTATAACCGGCATCTGAAATGGCTTTGACGATAAAGGTCAAGGCTTCTTCGGCCGTCTTCAAATTAGGGGCAAAACCGCCTTCATCACCGACGTTGGTATTTTGACCGGCATTTTTGAGATTTTTCTTTAAGGTGTGGAAAATTTCGGCACCCCAGCGAATCGCCTCTTTGATTGACGGTGCACCGATCGGAGCAATCATACATTCTTGCACGTCAATCGGGTTGTCGGCATGTTTACCGCCGTTTAAGATGTTCATCATCGGAACAGGCAGTGTGCGTGCCATTGTACCGCCCAAGTAGCGATATAAGGGAAGACCGGCTTCTTCAGCCTCGGCTTTTGCCACGGCAAGAGACACGGCCAAAATAGCATTGGCACCTAATTTTCCTTTGTTTTCGGTTCCGTCCAAGGCAATCATCTCTTCATCGATGGCAATTTGGTCATCACCGTCAAGGCCGGCCAATGCATCATAAATCTCATCATTGACGTGATTAACAGCCTGTTCGACACCTTTGCCCATATAACGTGATTTGTCACCGTCTCTGAGTTCGACAGCCTCGTGCACACCTGTGGAAGCACCACTCGGCACGGCTGCTCTGCCAAAGGCACCGCTTTGCAAAACAACATCGGCTTCGACGGTCGGGTTGCCGCGAGAATCCAATATTTCGCGGGCGTGAATATCTACAATAGCACTCATAGAAAACTCCTAAATAAATAAAAA
>JAGCTK010000065.1 GCA_017963715.1 Alphaproteobacteria bacterium
ATGCATCTTGGCATAACGCGCCAAAATTCTGATTGACCAATGTTCGCTCAAACCAAACATTGCGCCACCGCCGAAACGATAGGCATAACCGGTGTTGTTTTTGTGCTTTTCAGCCGTTGTCTTGTGACGAACCACATATTCACCCGCACCGAGTGACGCCGTTAAGGCCAAACGATTTTCTTTGAGAAGAGGTAAATAGCCCGTTATATCTATGCCGTAAGCACGGTAGGAGGTGGTAAGTTTTTGATTAGCCGCGACGCGTTTGGTATTTTTTCCGAACTGCTCATAAAAAACCTCGGTGCCGAAATAATTGTTATATGTTGTGCCGATGTGAATACCGCCGCCCATATAGTGCGGCTTGACGGCTTGAGCCTTAAAAGTGCTGTATAAGGCATCAACACCGATAAAAGGCGTGTAAACATTGGCAGCCTTAGCAGATGCCGTATAAAGCGACATAACGGAGAGTGCGGTTAAAAAATATTTGTTCATTTTTTTAGCCTTTCTTTAAGAGATTTATAACTTTTTTATCGCATAATCAAATTAAAATAAAGTAAATTTTGTTGTCTTTGCGACTTTTTTATAATATAATAAGGCGTGAAGGTAAAAGAAAGGTATCGCGGTATGATAAAATCAAATGAAAGCGGTCGTACGTTTGTCGAAGTGTTGGCATATATTATGGTGATGGTCGCGGTGACCGTGAGTTTGGCCGCCGCAGTCAGCCGCGGATATTATAAGTATGAATCAAGCGAAGTGCAACTGCAACTCTCCGATTTGAAAAAGGCCATATCCATGCGCTATGCGGCCGACGGCAATTATATGAGCTTAAAACTTGATGATTTGTGCGCCGATTTAGCCGGACCGCATTCAATGATGCCTCGGAGAAAGTGTGAGACGCAAGACGGCAAAGAAGTTTGCGGGTGCGAAACTCAGGGTATGTATCACGTTTTTGACGGTAAGGCCGAAATCGGCCATACCGATGACGGATTGATGTTTTTTATCAAATTTTCGGGTTTACCGACCGATATTTGCGTCCAACTGGCCACAAAAGATTGGGATTTATCAGAGGGCTCAGATCTGGATCATATGATTATCAATGACACAAAAACTTGGTCATGGCAATATTCGCCTTTGTCCGAAACGGATGATGATGCGTATGAATTGCCGGCTTTGGTGGAAGATGCCTTAAGCGCTTGCAGTAGGGACGGGTACAGCAATAAAATTGTGTGGTACTTTAACTAAATATTGTGGTTATGTTTGCAAAAACACTTGAAGTCTGGCCAAAAATTGATAGCTTGTTGGCAATACGTAATTCTTTAGGAGACTAAAATGGTTGATTCTATGATACTTCCGCCGGATTATAAACCCTCTGAGTCCGAACCTTATATGTGCGAAATGCAGTTGGAATATTTTCGCCAAAAACTTGAAATGTGGAAAAAATCTTTGGTGACACAGTCTGAAGCCACGATGGAAGATTTGCGCCAAGGCGGGCTTAATCAGCCGGATGATATCGACAGAGCCGCGCTTGAAACAGACAAATCGCTTGATTTGCGCACAAAAGATCGTGCACGCAAACTCATCGGCAAAATCAACGAGGCTTTGGAACGAATTGAAGACGGTACTTACGGCTATTGCGAAGAAACGGGAGATCCGATTGGTTTGGAACGTTTGGAAGC
>JAGCTK010000066.1 GCA_017963715.1 Alphaproteobacteria bacterium
CAAGACGCCGAGCATTTCGACCATTGAACGACCGTTTTCATTGTTTCTCATTTTTCAAATCCTTTGTAAAATTGTTATACCGAATAACCGCTTCTTGACAAGCGGCCGGGCAAGTTAACCAATCATACTACAGGAAATGACCCCGATAGCCTTTAGGAATAAATCCCTGAACATTCGCCATCAGCCCCCCGACCTGTTATCGGGGATAAATGTGTGTTTTCATACAAAAAAAACAACACTTCCATCACAGTGTTATCCTCACTGCCTGTAGTCAAAGAGCCGGTTAAAGCCCTGCGCCCATTCAAGACGCTTGACAAGAAAAAGTTATCCCTTTCCCTATCCGTTCTCATTAGAACATGATAGGACAAAAATGTAAAGTATGACTTTAGATATAGTTTTGAAGATTGGCGAACAGAGCGCCACATTAAGCGCTATGTCACTTCGGTAATCGCACGGAGGTTGCCGTCTCTGTTAATCTGCACAACCTTTAATTTTTTGCGCATTTCTTCCAGTGTTTTTGCCTGATCAATATGCGGATTAGTGTACATGATACGATCGATAAAGGCTTTATAGGCTGCTTCCGAACTCTCCGCGTGCACGGTTGCAAAACAGTTATCGTGACCGGAACCCATCAATTCCCAAATTGCACCGGCATTCTGCGTTGAAAGCTCACCGCCGATAATCGAATCAGGCGTAAAACGCACAACAAGGTTAATCACGTCGGCATAGGTCAACTCATTGGTCTGGCCGGTACGAGACATCACAATATGCACACGGTTTTTGTGCGGCACCAATAATTCGCGCGTATCTTCAATCGTCAACACTCTTTTGTGTGAATCCAAAATCTTGAGCAAGTTATTCAAAAACGTTGTTTTACCTGTGGCCGTTGCACCGCTGACTAAAACATGATCGCCGCGTTTGATATAAAGCAACAGTCTTTCATACGGATCTTTCGGATCTTTAATATCTTTTAAGGGGTTGATTTTATGCAGCGCTTTACCTTGGCTCAAGCCGTAATCTGCCAAACCGAACGCCACATCATCGCTGTGAACACGAATTGTTAAGGCCACCCCGCCAGTCAAATCATCATTATCATACATCACATTTTGACCGGCAATGGCCGAAAAACGGTGTCCGCCCGGCAAATCCGTAAACACAAGCGGTGTTCCCTGCGCCGGGTCAAACGGTTTTTCGTATGTGTTGGCAATAATATAGAGCAGGTCCGTCAGATATTCCTTTGAGAGTTTTTTATCCTCATACATCGCCCACGGATAGGCACGTTTACCACGCAATCTGAGCCACACGTCACCGGCATGATTAATTGCGACTTCCTCGATATTTTCTTGGTTATACCAATAAGATAAAGGCCTTAAAACTGATTCCAAAACACCGAAAGAACTCATATTTTTTCTCCCTAAAACAGTTGGCCCGAAGATGTATCTTTCGGCGTATCATTTGAAGACGTCGAACTCGTCGCTGACGGCGGCGGCATCATACCAATCGTGCTTCTCTTGCGCGGTTTGTTATATTGACTGTCATCCAAAAGCGGCGTTGCCGGGTCCAAATCTGCATCATCCCCGCCATAGACCACCGGTGTCTTGCCCGCATCGTGTGTGGTCGTCGATTGGCCGGAGCCGTGGCTACCGCCGTCCAAATCAGCCAGCGG
>JAGCTK010000067.1 GCA_017963715.1 Alphaproteobacteria bacterium
ACTTCAAAGCAAACAGATTATAAGGCTTCAGGCGGTGTCTGAATGATTTTTTCAATCTGAGATGTATATTTTGCCATCGCTTCCCGATTTTTAGGCGTCCAGTTAACTGAACTGTCGCGCAAATCAACCCATTTCAACTATTTTTGTTTTTGCGGCTCGACCACCTGCAGTAATGATATATCGGTCGGGCGACACACAAACCAATGTAATTTATATTTGTTGTTGCGAACGGTGCCCAACTTTTTGACAATATCAATGTTTAAGTTGGTTTCTTCTTTGATTTCGCGATGCGTGGCCGCGACCAAACTCTCGCCCGGTTCAACCTTGCCGCCCGGCACGACATATTGCGTGTCATCGGTGTGGACAAGTGCGTTGCGCTGAGCCGTTTGAGCAAGTATTTTACCGTTGTGAACAATCACGGCACACACAACATCTTGATTGTTGCCTTTTAAGCGATTATAAATTTCCCAATAAAAAATATTTTTGATGCATTCTTTTAAGTTTGACATTGAAAATTCTCCATAAATTTCGATGTCAGTATAAAGCCAAATAAAAATTCGGTAAACAGAAAATATTGTTTAGCCACCGCTTTTTAAGAGAAGGCTGTCAAATATTGAAAATATCGGCATTTTGTCTTGATGCCGCACGCCAACGGACAAAGCGACAAAAATTTGTGGCTTAAAAATAAATTTTAGTGCTTTTCAAATCACTTTTATTATATATAATACGAGAAAAAATAACATCAAAAAAGAGGAAAAATAAATGCAAAAACCAGTCATGCTCTTGATTTTAGACGGTTGGGGGTATCGAAAAAATATCACAAAAGATAACGCCATTGAAAACGGGCATACGCCCAATTGGCACAAGTTGCTTGAAACATGTCCGCACGGTTTTATTGAAACATCGGGGCTTGATGTCGGTTTGCCGGAAGGGCAGATGGGCAATTCGGAAGTCGGACACATGAATTTGGGTGCGGGACGCGTTGTGATGCAAGATTTGCCGAAAATTGATTTGGCCTGCAAGGATGGCAGTTTGGCAAAAAATAAAGTGTTACAGAACTTGATTGAAACCTTAAAACAAACCAAAGGAACATGTCATCTGATGGGGTTGATGTCGCCGGGCGGTGTGCATTCGCACCAAAATCATATCACGGCGCTGGCCAAAATTTTGGATGATAACGGTATCAAGGTGCGTGTCCATGCCTTTATGGACGGGCGCGATACGCCGCCGCAGTCGGGCAAAGGCTTTTTAGAAACGTTTGAAAAAAGTATCAGCGGGCTCAATGATGTCAAAGTGGCGACCATTTCGGGCCGATTCTATGCGATGGACAGAGATAAACGCTGGGACAGAGTGGAAAATGCCTACAACAATATCGTTTCGGCGACGGGTAAACGATTTGCCAGTGTTGATGCCGCGATGACCGCTACATATCAAGATGGTGTGACCGACGAGTTCGTTGTGCCTTGCGTGGTGGGCGATTATCAGGGCGCCGATGACGGCGATGCCGTTTTGATGGCCAATTTCAGAGCCGACCGTGCACGCGAGATTTTATACGCTTTGTCGGATAAAGAATTTACGGGTTTTGAACGCCAAAAAATCGTCAAATTTGCCGCATCGGTCGGTATGGCCGAATATTCGGTCGATCACAACCGGTTTATGAAGACTTTATTTGCTCCCGAAGAACTCAAGGATATCTTTGGTGAGATTGTTTCCAAAAACGGTTTGACGCAACTGCGTATTGCCGAAACGGAAAAATATGCGCATGTGACGTTTTTCTTTAACGGCGGCGAGGAACGGGAATTTGAAGGTGAAAGTCGCATTTTAATTCCTTCGCCGAAAGTGGCAACGTATGACTTAAAGCCCGAAATGAGCGTTTATGAAGTGACCGACAAATTGGTCGATGCCATTGAAAATAAGCGCTTTGATGTGATTATTTGCAATTTTGCGAACGGCGATATGGTCGGACATACGGGCATCATGGAAGCGGCACTGAAAGCCGTCAAAGCCGTTGATGAAAATTTGGGCCGCGTGGTGCAGGCAATTGACAAGGCAGACGGTGTTTTGCTGGTGACGGCCGATCACGGAAACGTCGAAAAGATGGTGGATGAAACAACGGGTGAGCCCTATAC
>JAGCTK010000006.1 GCA_017963715.1 Alphaproteobacteria bacterium
CCATTTGCGGTGAAAAATACCATTAAGGGTATTTTTCATCCTCATGCCCACGACAGGTCGGTGGTTCGCTACACCATAAAAAAAGACACTTTTTTAAAGTGCCTCTTTTCTTATTGGTGGAGCTGATGGGGATCGGTCTTGCAATGCAAAAGCAGTGCTTCGGTCACTTGAATTGTAACGTTTTCAAGCGTAGCTTCTCACTCGCTTTCTAACGAACAAATCTGCGCCATTTGCGGTGAAAAATACCATTAAGGGTATTTTTCATCCTCATGCCCACGACAGGTCGTTGGTTCGATACACCATAAAAAAAGACACTTTTTTAAAGTGCCTCTTTTCGTATTGGTGGAGCTGAAGGGGATCGAACCCTCGACCTACAGATTGCGAACCTGTCGCTCTCCCAACTGAGCTACAGCCCCAAATTTGACTTTGTCTTTCATAACGCTGTATCAGTCATTTCCTCATCGTACAAAAGACTGCTACGCTTATACGTCACTTTCAAAACAAAATCAACACAAAATTTGTATCTTTTTTAATTCTTTTTCGTATTCAATTTATTCCAACCTTTAGACGCTTTTTCCTGCGTTTCGGGTTGCGGCGTTGAAACTGTCCACTTTTTCGTTGAGGTGGCTTTTTCGACCAAGTCTTTTTGTTCCTGCGTCACGGCCTTACCAATCGGCATCATCTGGTTTAAAAGTGTCGGCGAAACAAAGGGAACAGCCCTCTTTTCATACAATGCGGCCAAGCCGTCAAAAGTTTGTCCCAAAGGCTCTGTATTAAACGACTTAATCGCACCGCCGTAAAATACGCTAAACGACGAGCACGGGTATGACAACAAAACATCCGTTGCATCAATTCCCCGATAAAATCTCAAAACAATACGCGGGGCAATCACGCATTTGGCCGATGTTTCGGAAACATTTTCCGGATTCGCAAACAATTCTTGCACCAAAATATTTTTTTCCTGCGCATTCAAAATACCGCAAAATCCCGTCAGCGCCATTTGATCTAAAGTATATCCCGTATAACCGGCTGACGGCATTTCCACCGTATAACAAAAGATTTGTTCCGAATTCAAAATATTATTCAAAGCCGCCGCATTGAGTGACGATTTGATATACGGTGTCACCTGCAAGCCTTCAGCTTGTGCCGACATCGCACTCAGCAAAATACCACCCGCAGCATACAAAAGAGATTTTTTCATCATACATAACTCCATAAACAAACAATGTTTGGAGTTTATGCTATTTCATATGTAAATTCAAGCATAAAATAAATTTTGATTTAATCGGTGCCTAAGATATCGATGGTATTAAACAAAATATTATCAAAACTTAAGCCGGTTGCATTTTCAATCGTGCCCATCATACCGATAAACACCTTGCTGATCGGGTCTTGCGCTTCATTCACATCCACAACACTGTCTTGCAATTTTGTTTTATACGATGAAGGCATATTTTTGATTTTTTCATCATAACTTGCCGGAATTTGATAACCCATTTTTCTCAGGTGATTAAGCATCGTAATCATGTTGTGACGGTTCACCTCGGGGGCAAACATTTCCTGATCACCCGTATTAAAAACCGTTCCTTCACCGATATAATTCAACTTGCCGTGCTGACCGCTGCCGCGCCATGTACGCACACCGCTTCTGTCACGCGCACGCGCCCACGGATCAACCGGCAAAATACCGCTTCCGCTTGCGCTGCCGGCATAAATCGGCGAATCTTTGATATCACTGCCTGCGGCATCGGCAATATTGTCACCGAAATAGCCGTCATTCGGAGATGGCGCCTGCGGTTGCCACGGATTCGCCGGCAACTGTGCCCACGCGTTATGCGCAAAAAATGCCGTTACAATCAATATTTTGAATATATTCGACATATCTATCTCCTTAAATAAGATATCCCATTTGTTACACTATAACACATTTCATTTAAAAAAAACAGTTAAAAAATTGTGTCATTTTCAAAAGTTTTTAAAAAATTTGTATTTTTCACCATCCCTCTTGGACAGACATCACAAATAACAATTATTGATACTTGTTTTATTGTCATCCTCGCACACTTTTTTTTACACTGTCATCCTCGCACTTACCCCGAGAATCCATAAAAAAACATAAAAACATCATTTTACCCTCTTTTTTTAAAAATATGACTTTTTCATATTTCCTTGAAATCACGTTATTTTTTGACGTTTTAGGTGTATGATTTAAACGGTGGTTTAAATCAAGCACTTTTTTTAAAAAAATCAAAAATTTTTATCACGCAAAATCAATATGTTAGCAACAATCGTTTTTTAGCATCAGATGGTGCACATACACCACCCTGTATGATACACTGTCTTATAGTAATAGGTACTGCCATGATTGGACTCGCCTCTTGTTGCTCCGAATCATTGTCATGCTGAATAACTGTCATCCTCGCACTTGTTGCGAGGATCCAAACAACAAAAGCAACTTTTTTAGGAGAAACATTATGAAAAAATCAGTTTTTAATTTGAGTTTTCTATTCATTACAATATTTTCGGCAGATTCTTTTGCGGAAACAATTAACTATTATGACGAAAACGGTCGTCTTATCAAAGCTGTCGGAGACACGATTCAAATAAATGAGTATAACGAACAAGGCAAAAATATCGCTCAACGATTCTATGCAAGCGAAGATGACTTATTACAAAATAATCCGACTGAAACCCGAATTCGAACCTTTCGCGCAGATGGAAAATTGGATACCATACAGTACTATACCGGAGAATATGTTGCTGCTGATAATCCGACACCGACCAAAGTAAACCAATATGAGTATGAGGGTGGTGGCAAATCAACAGGTTATGTTGTCTATAAAGAAGGCGTTGCAACAGATTATGCCAGTTATAATCGCGAGACACCCGGAACTCTCATTACAACAACTTATAAAATCAACAGTTCCGGAGAAGCAACCCCGAATTATGTTTATTACTACACTTACAATGAACAGGGCGACAAGATATCGGAAATACGTTATAAGGCAAATAATCTGACAAAGCCGAATGTAGACAACACCTATACTTACCAATATGACAGATACGGAAATATAGAGAAAATGTATACCAACGGCGAGCTGACTTCATCAGGGGTTTATGATCCGGCCTATATCAATAAATTATGGCTTGCGAATCGAAAACTGATTTATACCGTCGAGGAAGCGCGCGAAGCCGTTGAAGCGGCCGGAACGGATACCGTCAACTTCAGAATTAGGTATAAATAATAATCACACAGTTTAAAGCATATCCGTCATTTGTTTGGCAACATCCAAACGATACACGCCTTGATTGCGGGTATTCTTCGGATACAGTTTTTCCAATTCAAAAGCAAAAATGACAGCCTGCCTGTTTTCAAAATCAATACCGGTTGCAATCTGTTCGGCGTTATCCGTCAGATAGCCGCGCAATCTCTCCAAATCGGCAATTTTATACTTCATCAAGCCTTTTTTGTTTGAAAACAGACGCGTATAAATCAAAATCGTATAACTCATCGCCGCAATCAAACAAGCCGCCCAAAAATGGATATAAATGCTGAGCAGTGCAATATTAAAGCACACAAAGAAGCCCGCGATTATCCGAAACACATATTTTTTGACTTTCGATTGATAGCGATAATCAAAAATCCACATATAAAACATCATCGTCAATACTGAGGTCACGAGAATAAGGCCGATTTCAACAGGGTTGATGGCAATATATGATATGGCATAAAGGCTCAAAATCAGCATAC
>JAGCTK010000007.1 GCA_017963715.1 Alphaproteobacteria bacterium
ATCAATATGTTCACTCTTAGATGCCCAAAAAGCACTTTCGCCGATTGATGTAATATTACCGACTAGATTAAGTTCGGTAATATCCGGTATGGTTGTTTTCCCTGACCAACCGGACATGTCGCTGCAAAAAGCACGATTTGGTATTTGTGCACTGCTTGTATACTCTCCGCTTTAATCTTTTTGTGCAGGACCGTAAATCGTCATTTTACCATTGTTTACACTGTAATATATCGTTCCAAAATCATTGGTTGAACTTAAACATCCTGCCGCTTCATCAAAATTGTCATAACAATTGAGTTCGGCACATACTTCAGATGAGGTAACCACCATTAATATCATGTTTAAAACCAAGATTGTGTGTTTCATATTTTTGTATTCCTTGATATCAAAAAAAATCCATTTCGGAAGACCAAAATGGAGGAGTTAACACACTGCAATACCACAGACAAAGTTATTCGAAGGCCAAGCCTCTTATATCCTTTACTCCTCCTAAAAGGAGTTTTGTATTGAACATGTGTGTTAGACATCATAACCATTTCGGTCACGCATTAATTATGACACAATATGCCATAATGTCAAACAAAATTGTTTACTCTCATGTCTTTTGTTTTGCTTTTGTAAAATTTTTCCGCTACATTGAAGACAAATAACCATCAGGGAGGTTTGTTTTGTCTTTTAGTGAGCATTTGAAATCGTGGTATCAAAGTACCAAAGGATTTATTTATTTTTTAATCAAGCGCACGCAAAACGATATGGTCTTGCGGGTAGCGTCCTCACTCAGTTATACATCGTTGATTGCCCTTGTGCCCGTGCTTGCAATTGCACTTGCCGTGTTTTCGGCTTTTCCGGTGTTTGAAGGTGTGCGTCAACAAATTCAGGACATCATTATCCAAAATTTGATGCCGGATGCCGGTCAGGATTTGAGTGTGTATTTTAATGATTTTATCAAAGCAACCGCCAAATTGACCACCATCGGCGTTGTGGGTATTGCATTGACGGCGGTGTTGCTCCTGTCAACGATTGAAAGCAGTTTTAACTTTATTTTTAAAGTGACGACGCCGCGGCGTTGGACAACAAAAATTACACTTTATTGGACCGTGATTACATTAGGGCCCTTGCTGTTGGGAACGGGATTGTCTTTGAGAGGTATGGTTGCGTTTAACAGCATTTTTGCATCTATTCCCGAGGCGCAAATTTGGCTGGGCAATATTCTGCCGAGTTTAATTACCTGTTTGCTCTTGATTGGTGTATATGTCTTTATTCCCAACAAAAAAGTCAGTGTGTCGAGTGCGTTTGCCGGGGCGGTGACGGCCATGATTTTGTTCTTGGTTTTAAGAGAAGGTTTTTCGCTTTTTATGCTCAAAAACAATACCTATAAAACGCTTTACGGCGCGGTGGCGGCTGTGCCGTTGACACTTGTGTGGATGTATCTTTATTGGGCGGTTGTGATTTTCGGTGCGGTTGTGACGGCAGCACTCGATGAATATCGCGGCCTTGATAAAAGAGGTTTGAAAAAAATTTTGGTGCAGACAAAACCAAATAATCGATAATCTGTTCAAAAAAGATAAAAAAGGTCTTGACTAAAGAACAAAAATAGAACATAAAAACATTAACGACGATTTTATAAAATATACGAAAGTGAGATAATATGGAAAAAGATAAAGCATTGGATGCGGCCTTGAGCCAGATTGAACGCGCGTTCGGCAAAGGTTCAATCATGAGATTGGGGCAAAATACCAACATTGATATCGAGGCGATTTCGACCGGCTCTTTGGGGATTGATATTGCGCTTGGTATCGGCGGACTTCCCAAGGGCCGTATTGTTGAAATTTACGGGCCGGAAAGTTCGGGTAAAACAACGCTTGCTTTGAGCGTGATTGCTCAAAGCCAGAAAAAGGGCGGCACATGCGCCTTTATTGATGCGGAACATGCGCTTGATCCGTCTTATGCCAAAAAAATCGGCGTTGATATTGAAAATTTGCTCATTTCGCAACCGGATGCCGGCGAGCAGGCTTTGGAAATTGCCGATACATTGGTGCGCTCGGGTGCGATTGATGTGTTGGTGATTGATTCGGTGGCAGCACTTGTTCCAAAGGCGGAACTTGAGGGCGAAATGGGCGACTCGCATATGGGCTTGCAGGCAAGATTAATGAGCCAAGCCTTGCGCAAATTGACGGCGACGATTTCGCGTTCGAACACACTCGTGATTTTTATTAACCAAATTCGTATGAAATTGGGCGTTATGTTTGGCAATCCGGAAACAACGACCGGCGGTAATGCCTTGAAGTTTTATGCATCCGTTCGGATGGACATCCGCCGCATCGGTGCCATCAAAGACAAAGATGATGTGATCGGCAACCAAACACGTGTTAAAATTGTTAAAAATAAAGTGGCACCACCGTTTAAGACCGTGGATTTTGACATTATGTACGGTGAAGGTATCTCGAAGACGGGCGAACTCGTTGATTTGGGTGTGAAAGCAGGCTTGATTGAAAAAGCGGGCGCATGGTTCTCGTATAACGGAGAAAAAATCGGACAGGGTAGAGAAAATGCCAAAATTTATTTGAAAGAACATCCGGCAACAGCCGATGAAATTGAAAATAAAATTCGCGCCGATGCCGGCCATCTGACAACCGAAATGATAGGTGATGATGAGCCGATGACAGACGACGAATAAAGATTGCGTGCATGAAAAAACCGCTTTATCTCGAAAGGGTAAGGCGGTTTTGAGTTTTAAAAATCCCGCTTTTAAAAGCGGGATTTAAGAACTGAGACTTCGAAAAAGAAGGTTTAGAATCCTTCGATGTCTAAGCGTTTACGCAGTTGCTTGCGCGCGCGGCGAATCGCTTCTGCTTTGCGACGAGCCTTTTTCTCGGCATTCTTTTCATGACAACGACGCAACTTCATATCACGAAAAATGCCTTCGCGTTGCATTTTCTTTTTCAAAAGTTTTAATGACTGCGCAACATCATTACCGATAACAGTAACTTGGACCACTTAAATTCACCTCTTTTCGATGGTCAAAAATGTTAAAATTGGTGACCTTTTATCATAAAGTTTTGCGTGCGTCAAGCAAAAAATGATATATCTTTATGTGTAGCGGATTCTGAAGTTGACGGTATCAGTGGCGAATGGGTATTGGGGCAAGAAATAGGATAAATTTATCATCACCCACTCCGAGCCTTTTTTGAATAAGGATAAAATTGTTGTCACCCCCTCCGAGCCTTTTTGAATAAGGATAAAATTGTTGTCACCCCCTCCAAACCTCCCCCCTCAATGGGGAGGATTCAAAAAGAGAGGACATCAAGGGGGAGGATTGAAAAAAAGAGGATAAAGTTATTATCACCCCCTCCGAGCCTCCCCCCTCAAGGGGGAGGATTCATAAGGGAGTGCCTCAAGGGGGAGGATTTTATTTGTAGCGGATTCTGAAGTTGACG
>JAGCTK010000068.1 GCA_017963715.1 Alphaproteobacteria bacterium
ACCGCAAACACCGGCGCAACAACCTCAAGTTCAAGCGCCTCACGAGACACAACTTGAGCGTGCCACACGGCTGGCCGAAGATGGTGATGTTGATTCGGCTTTATCGCTCGGTTATATATATCTTTACGGCACGGATGATGTCGAAACCGACTATCAAAAAGCCTTTCATTTTTATAAACTCGCTGCCGATAAAGACAACCCGATTGCCCTCAACAATCTTGGCAGCCTTTATTTCAGCGGCATCGGAACTGAGGTTGATTATCAAAAAGCCTCCGAATTGTTTTCAAAAGCCGCTCAAAAAGGCAATGCAGATGCGGCTGTTAATTTAGCATTTATTTATCTTTCAAGTGGCAAAAAGCAACATTTTGAACAAGCCGTTGACTTGTTTGAGCAAGCCGCTCAAAGCGGCAATCAAACCGCCAAATTTATGTTGGGTTATGCTTATTACAAAGGATTCGTCGTTGACCAAAATTTGCGCGAAGCCGTCAAACTGATACGTGATTCCGCCAAGGCTTCGTTTGATGAGGCACAACTTGTGCTTGCCAACATGTATCTCAATGGTGAAGGCATTGCCAAAAACTATGGCCATGCGGTCAAATATTATCGTGCGGCCAGTGCTCAAGGCAACACCGAAGCAATGCTCATTTTGGGCGACATCTTGGCTGAAGGCCGTCTGTATCAGCAAAATTTACCGCAAGCACATGTTTTATACAATGTTGCTTCCGTCTATGGCAAAACAAAGGCCGCCGCAAAACGTGATGCTTTAGAAAGCGAAATTCAACTGGAAGAGCTTTTAGAAGCACAAACTTCTGCCGAAAAATATAAGCCGAAACCTTCTGAGTTAACCACTTATATCCGACAAACATTCGGCAAAAATATCAGACGTTATATTGATGATAATCTCGCAAAACAAAAGGGGCCAATAAATTGAGATCCAAATCAAGCGGACAATCCGCACAAAACATCGCACGAAAAACAAAAAAAGTCCTAAAAAAAGTTCTTTCCTGGGCAGGACTTTTCTTTTTTGCTCTGGCCGCATTTATGATTTATCGTCAACTCTCAAAATATGACCTCAAAGACATTCAAGCCGCCCTCTTGAGCATTCCCGCAAAAAATTTGATGTATGCTTGTTTGGCTTCATTTTTTGGTTATGTGGCTCTGTCTTCGTATGATTTTTTGGCCTAAAAAAAAATCAAAAAGAAACTCAGCGCGTGGAAGTGGATTTTTGCAGGATTTATCGGGTTCAGCGTCAGCAACAATGCCGGTCACGCGATTGTTTCCGGCGGTGCGATTCGTTACCGTTTATACACCCGTTGGCGCATTAAGGCACAAGATATTGTCAAAATGATTACATTCTCTGGCTTTACATATTTGGTTGCCTGCTTTTTTCTCATCATTGTCGGTTATTTTATCACGCCCGATCATGCCTTTGGCGATAGCCAAGCCTCAAAAATGACAACGGCCGTCGTCGCCTTTGCCTCATTTGTCGGCCTATGGCTTTATTTAACGGCAGCCATCTATTACAAAAAGACAATCGTCATCAAGGGCATTAAACTCAAAATGCCCAATCTGAAAACAGCGCTTGAACAAATTATCATCGGCAGTCTTGATATTTTAATGGCCTCGCTCGTACTTTATTTCACGCTCACATGCTTTGTTGATATTCCGTTTAATGCGTTCATCGGTGCTTTTATCATCGCACAAATTTTAGGGGTATACAGTCAGGTGCCGGGCGGTTTGGGTGTTTTCGAACTTGTGTTTGCCAACATCATCCCGCAGGCCGAAAATCAGGCTTTATTATACGGTGCTTTAATTGCCTATCGCATTATTTATTATCTTTTGCCGCTTATTATTTCCGGTATTGCGTTACTTATTTATGAAGGATATTTAGGTTATCATCACAAACAAATCAAACAGCAGCGCAAACTTGAACAATTAAAGCACAAATTGATGGCAACAGCCGAACAACTCAATCAAAAGGCCAAGGCAATCACCGACAAGGTTCATCACGTCAAAAAGCGCAAATCAAAATCCAATCGTATTTAATGCAAAAAACGCCGATCTTGTGATCGGCGTTTTCATCTTACTGTTTAGGCATCAGATAATTCCGATACCACGCTGTGGCATTTTCAAGATAAGCGTGTGCTTTCTCGAGTGACAAATGCCCGTTTTCGTCTTCCAGGCCTTTTTGTGCATCGATGTAGACGCGACCGACATGCGAGCCGATGGTGGCCGCTTTGGCAATCTTGTCAAGCTCGGACGAAACATTGTCCGGGGTCAGTCCGCCGGCATAACCTTGTAAAAGGTCGTTAAATGCAGGCCATGGACGTTCTTCCGGCAACACACCTTGTCCGAACGAAGCATCAAACAGACAGTCAAACTTCAAGTCCTGCAGATAGAGTTTCGCAATCAAGCAGCGGTTGCTTTCGTTGTGCGACAAGATAAAATGCCGCTTCAGAATGTGCTGGATCAAAGGCAACATGACATTGGCTTCATCTTCCTGCACATTATCGCGCCCGATCTTAAAGTTCAGTTGAACACGCTTAAAAAACGGCTGACGATACATATCCGTCAATTCCAGCAGTTCTTTTAAGGTGTCATCCACCCTGCCGTGACACAAGGCCTCAACCCATCCGAGGTTGACATGCAACGCGGCATTCATCGGTGTATTACTTGCACGCAAATAGGATACCAATTCATGAATCCATTCGATTCGCGCACCACCTGCCGGAGATTGCTTGTCGGACACCTGAATGCCGATTTCGCCAAGCTTAAACTCTGTCATTAACTCTGCAAGACCTTTGATGTCTGTAAATTCGTTCGGTCCTGATACCGTTACATACTGTAAAATCATATAGAAAAGAATTAAGGTGAAACAATAATTTTTTTGCAGTATTATTATACGCAATATTATACCAAATGTAAAGGATTTTTTATGCCTTCGATTTTTTAATCGTGATTTTTATCCCAAACAACCTCACAACAGTCCGCCGAGATGATGATTTGATTGAAAAAATATAATCCGCAAAATGTTCCGGCTTTTTGCTGATAAGCAAATCATAAATTTGAGCCACTTTTGACGAATCGTTCCAGTTACCGCTTCCGATATCTGCATTGATGTAAAATTTATCTTCGTCAGATAATTCTTTTGAATCTTTATACCACGGCAAATGGCGTGTTTCATACGGAAAACCCACACGAATCGCTTTATAAAAATTGGTTGTTTTCCAATCTTTTTGCGGGCGATATAACGCAAAAGTCGTATCAATCGCCGAATCGTATAAATACGGCTTAAAAATATTGATTTTATGTCTGTAAAATTGCTTTTCCCACAGTTTTAATACTTTTTGATATTCTGTCGTCTCCTCAATATCATCTATTTTAAGTGAAAATCCGACTTTATGATACTTCGGATATTTCAGCAAAATTTGATAGAAATAATTCATAAAATCCGAAGGACAATCTTGTATTACCGCGACATCAGGATCTGTTACAACGTAATAATCGTTTTCACGAACTTTCTTAAACTCAGGGGCTTCAAAGAACACCATGTGCCCGTAGTTTTTGTTCATGCGGTGAACAGTGTATGGCGTTGTTTTTAGGTATTCCAAAAGCGGCGGATAAGTTGAAGCGTTATCAATAATGTGAATGTTATAGAGATGATACTTTTCAAGCATTTCAACCATCTGTTTTAAGTAAGAAAGGCGATTAAATGAAATGATATATATTGGCAGTTCCGACGGATCAGTTAATAAAACAGGCTCCTGCCTTTTAATTTTGATACAACCTAAAATTTTATATCTTGACATACCACCATATGTTTTCTTTTTAATCAGCGGAATCCCAAATATCTTAAAACTTTGACGCTCAATGTTTGTTGCCTCTTTCATCAACTTAGGGTATTGTTGTTTCAATTCACTTCTTATTTTATTTTTTGAAACTTCCATTTGCCGCGCCTTTGTTTTAGATGTATTATTCGGATAATCACGGTACAACTGCAACACTTCCGGAATATTGGCAAATTTTGTCTTGCCGATTAATCTGCACCACAAAACATAATCTTCGGCCGGCGTGTATTCTGCCTCATAACGAATATTA
>JAGCTK010000069.1 GCA_017963715.1 Alphaproteobacteria bacterium
GCATTGAGTTACTTTCTCGCCCGAAAACAAAAAGCGGCAATGACATCAGCCAAAAAGATTTGGATGCCACGGCGCGTGCTTTGGAAGACGTTTTGCAGGAATTCGGCGTCAACGGACAAATTGTGGCCGTTCGTCCGGGGCCTGTCGTGACTTTGTATGAATTTAAACCTGTTGCCGGCACCAAAACGGCACGCGTCATCGGCTTGTCCGATGATATTGCGCGCTCGATGTGCGCTGTTTCGGTCAGAATCGCAGTCGTTGCCGGTACCGATACAATCGGTATCGAAATTCCCAATCAAAAACGTGAAACGGTTTGGTTTAGAGATTTAATCGAGGACGAAAGTTTTGATCAGTCCAAAAATACATTAAACGTTGCTTTAGGCAAAGATATCGGCGGTCAAAACGTGTATGCGGATTTGGCTAAAATGCCACACTTATTGGTTGCGGGCACAACAGGTTCCGGTAAGTCTGTCGGTGTCAATTCGATGATCTTGTCGCTTTTATACAAAATGACACCCGAAGAGTGTAAAATGATTATGATTGACCCGAAAATGCTTGAATTTTCGATGTATAACGACATTCCGCATCTTCTCACCCCGGTGATTACCGATCCGGCCAAGGCCGTTGTCGGCTTGAAATGGGCTGTGTGCGAAATGGAAAGACGCTATCGCAAAATTTCCGATTTGCACGTCCGCAACATCTTCGGCTACAATCAAAAATTGAAAGAACTCAAAGAAAGCGGCGAAAAGGTTATCAAAACCATCCAGGTCGGATTTGATGCCGAAACAGGCAAGCCGATTTACGAACAGCAAGAATTAGATACCACCCCGATGCCTTATATCGTCATTGTTGTTGATGAAGTGGCCGATTTGATGATTGTGGCTCGAAAAGAGGTTGAAGCCGCCATTCAGCGTTTGGCACAAAAAGCACGGGCGGCCGGTATTCACTTGATTATGGCCACACAACGTCCGTCGGTTGATGTGATCACCGGTGTTATCAAAGCCAATTTCCCATCACGTATCAGTTTTCAGGTCACCTCAAAATTTGACAGCATGACCATCTTGGGTGAAAAAGGTGCCGAACAATTGCTCGGTATGGGTGATATGTTGTTTATGTCGGCAGGCTCGCGTCCGCAACGTGTCCACGGATGTTTTGTTAAAGACAGCGAAGTCGAGGCAATTGCCGAATTCTTAAAAACACAAGGCATACCCGACTACATTACCGACATCACGCAAGGCGAACTTGACACCAAAGATGCGGGGCCTGTGTTTGACAACACGGCACTCGGCGGCTCGGATGCCGATTTATACCAACAGGCCGTTGAAATTGTCAGAAACGATAAAAAAGCTTCGACAAGTTATATTCAGCGACGTTTACGCATTGGCTACAACCGAGCAGCCTCACTGATTGACCGTATGGAAGATGAGGGCATCGTCGGTCCCGCCGATCACGTCGGCCGCCGCGAAGTTATCGGATGATAAACAAAGGCGGTTGATATGGAAAATGTTGTCAGAGTAGGTGTCGGACTGTATATTTTCAACGACAAAAACCAGTTATTGCTCGGACTGCGTCAAAACGCGCATGACAGCGGTGCATGGTGTCCGCCCGGCGGGCATATGGAATTCGGCGAATCGATTGAAGATGCCGCCGTTCGTGAAACCAAAGAAGAAACAGGCCTCATTGTTCAAGCAAAAGATGTCTTTCTTAAAGGTGTCACAAATGATTTTTACCCGCAAAACAACAAGCACTACATTACGCTGCATCTTTTTTGCAAAAAATATACGGGTCTGCCCAAGGTGCTCGAACCTCACAAATGTCAAAAATGGCAATGGTTTGATATGGGCAAATTGCCCGATAATCTGATGTTACCCGTTCAACATTTTTTGCAACAATACAATCCGTTTTCAGATAAATGAATGCCTGAAATCTCACCCGACACATCTATTGGGTTTTAATAATTTTGCTTAAACCAACTCAATATTCTTTTAAGGCCCGTCAAATTGGCAATCGGGTTTGTGTTGCCGCTATATGGCCGACGTTCTTTGCAATTGATGGCAAAAAGCAACATACCGAGTGCTGTCGAATATTTCGGATCATACAGATATGTCGGAATACTCGGGATATTGCGCGGCACACCCAAACGCACCTGCTTATTTAATATATAGCCCGCCACTTCACGCATACCGGCCAAAGCACAACATCCTCCCGTCAGAACGACTCGGTGATTCGGTGCATCTTTCAGGCCTTGTTCGGCCAATTTTTTGCCAACCATTTCAAAAATTTCTTCTACCCGCGGCGCAATAATATTGATTAAATCTGATTTTTTGACCTGCCTGATGGAATTATCGTCTTCTTCGCCCACGGGATAAACATCAATCGTTTCCATCTCGTCCTGACTGATTAAAAACGCACAACCGTGTCTGATTTTTAAGTCTTCCGCATGTGCAAAAGAGGTTGTCAACCCCCATGCAATATCGTTTGTAATATTGTTTCCGCCGACGGGCAATGTCGAAAAATACACCGGATACCCGCCCTTAAAAGTCGTCATACTGGTCGTTCCGCCACCGATATCTATCACCGTGGCGCCGAGTTCTTTTTCGTCTTCCACCAAACAGGCCAAAGCCGACGCATACCCCGAAAAAACCTTCAGGGCAATATCCAAATGTGCATTTTCAATCACATTTTGCAAATTTTTATACAGCAATTCGGGATACATCCCAAAGAGCATATCAAGCCCCAATGTTTCGGCATATTGATTACGCGGATCCTTCAAACTTTCGGTTTTATCACGCACAAAATTCATCGGCACACAATGTATCGCTTCTCCTTCAAATGTTTTGACTTTGCTCAAACTTTGCGACAACAATTTTTCGATATCCATATCCGAAATCGGCCTGTTTTTATGCAAGGCAATTGTGCTGTGACGCACGAAACTTTGCGTTTTATCGCCCGAAATATTGACAATCAAACTGTTAATGCGTTCTTTGGCTTGTTGTTCGGCATCTTCCACCGCATTACACACAGACAATGTTGCCTGATTAATATCGGTAATAACGCCGTTTTTAATTCCTTTGGATGCATTATAGCCGTAACCGACAATTTCGATTTTTTTATCACGCGGCGTGATGTGTGCAATCAAACAACACACTTTGGAAGAACCGATATCCAAAGTTGCCAAAGTCGAATATCTCGTAAAAGAGTGATTCATACGCTTTTGCCTTAACACACAACACAAATTCAGCCGGCAAGCCTATTCAGTCGGCAAGCCTAACTACAACCTTATCGGTATATCTTAAATCGATGAAAGTTAATTTACGTTTAAAAATGCTGTATTTATGATCAATTTTTATCAATTTTTTCCACGCCGATGCTAAATCTTTTTCAGGCATCTTAACAGTCAAGCCATGTTCCAAATCATCAAAAATCAAATCCCATCTCCGGCCGGAATGTAACACGGCCGCTTTAATACGTGCATACAATTCAGGCTCGGTTTTGGTCACCTCAAATAATTCCAAAAATTTTTCGGGTGCACCGGCACCAACCAAAATCAAAAACGGTTTCTGAGGTTGATAATCCACATCAATCACCTGTCCGTTTTCATCAATCGGATAAAAATGACCGCTGGTTTGGAACAATGCCACAATATCTTTTTCTTTCAAACTGATTTGCAACACATTCGGAAAATATGTACGTTTGAGTTCTACTTTATCCACCCACGGCAAATCTTCAAGTTTGGTCTTAATATGGCGCAAATCGACATTTAAAATACTGTCACGACGATTTAATTGAAGTTGTTCATTCAAGTCATTGACTGATGTTTTATCACGCCCTTGCACCACAATATCCTCAATAGCAAAACCGTGTTTGGCCGTATAGGCAAACAACGACTGCGCCAACGCATTGATTTTTTGTTCAATCAAACTATCGCGCAACGTGACCCCCGTCAATACAATCGAGGTCATCAATATCATCAGTATAATATGGGCACAAAATGTTATAGCCGTATTGCTCTTAAACTCAAACCGATTGGGGTTTTGAAGCGGTTTTTGACGCTTAAAAAAGATGTTTTTGTTTTTTGCAAAAAAACTCATTTGTTCTGCCCCACTTTTTCCACTTCCCAATCAAGCAGAACGCCCGTCTTTTCTTTGACCGTTTGTGCAATTTGGTTGCCCAATGTCTCTAAATCTTCGGATGAGGCTGTGCCGGTATTAACCATAAAATTACAATGCTTGTCAGACAGTTTTGCCCCACCCACGCGCAAGCCGTCGGCACCGCTTTGTTTAATCAATTCCCACGCATGATAACCTGCCGGATTCTTAAATAATGAGCCAGCCGTTTTTTCACCCACCGGTTGATGCAATTTGCGATACAAAGCCTGTGTTTCAAGGGTGTTTAATATCTCATCTTTTGGGCTGTTTGTGCTTTTAAGTGTCAAAGCAATCACAATCCAATCCTTGGCAAACGAACTGCTTCGATAACTTAAATGCAATTCTTCCGGCAACACTTCTTTGATGCTACCCGAAGCATCCATGATGCGTGCCTTTAAGAGCACATCTTTCAATTCTTTTGAAAAACAGCCGGCATTGGTTTTGACCAATCCGCCGACAGTTCCCGGAATAGAGGCCAAAAATTCCAATCCGCCGATATGGTATTCCGGCAAAATCTTTTTTAAATAACTGTTTGGCATACCGCTAAAACAGGTGAGTTCATTTTTTTTAAATAAAATTTGCGTAAAATACGGACTGCTCAATTTGATGACACAACCTCTGATTCCGCCGTCTCTGACCAAAATATTCGAGCCGCCGCCCAAAACAAAATAAGGCATATCTTTCGGCTTAGTTTCCAAAAATAGCCTTAAATCTTCTTCATCTTCAGGAAAAAACATCATATCGGCCGGACCGCCCACACCCAGCCATGTATGCCGACCGAGCGGCTCATCAAACAAAACTTTACCTTTGAGATTTGCTAAAAACGGCCACTTTTGCGACATCTCAAATATCCTTATCTTCCGCCGTTAAATTGCGTCTGGTCAATGCAAGCAACATCCCCATCCAGAGTGCGGATGCCAAAATAGATGAACCTCCGTACGACATAAACGGCAAGGTCATACCTTTTGTCGGAATAAGGTGCAACGTCGATGACATATTGATGATACTTTGCAAACCAAATGACGCCGCCAATCCCGAACCCGCATAAATAATAAACAGATTATTGTCTTTAAGTGACAGATAAAGTGTGCGCACCACAATGGCGGCAAATGCGGCAATAATCACCAAGCACAACCACACACCGAATTCTTCTCCCGCCACGGCAAAAATAAAATCCGTATGCGCATCGGGCAAATGCAGTTTAACAATTCCTTCACCCGGGCCTTTACCCAAAAGATTGCCGCTTTCAAAGGCTTCAATTGATTTTTGCACCTGATAACTCAGTTCGCCGCCCGAAAACAAAAATTGATGAACGCGCTCATGAAAATGGTCAAACGTAAAATACGCACCGACACCGGCCAGAAGCCCGAACACCCCGAGCACCGAAACCAATATCAAAGGCAGCCCCGCCAAAAACAGCTGAAATCCCCAAACACACGTCACCACGATTGTCATACCGATATCGGGTTGCATTAATAACATCGCAATCGTCAAAATATAAAGTCCGGTTGACAGCAGCGCCCCCGGAAAATCATCAAATTTTTTGGCTCCTTCCAAAAGCCACGCCGACACCACCACAAACGTCGGTTTAATAAATTCGGATGGTTGCAACGTCAACCCGCAAATTCTGATCCACCTTGAGGCACCCTTTGTTTCATAGCCTGCAAACAGCGTCACAATCATCAATACCAAAAACAGCACATACAGAATAATCGCCAAGCGCCTGATATTGCGCAGATGCATCATTGAAGTTGAGAGCAAAACCACGAGCGCTCCAAAGATAAAGACAATCTGTTTTTTGATAAAATGATAATCCGAAAAATTATTGGTACGTGCCACGGGCGGGCTGGCCGAAAACACCAAAAATGCGCCGATAAAAACAATCAGCAACAACAGGCCCAAGGTGACTTTGTCAACCGTCCACCACCAATTGGCAATTCTTGATTTGCTAAGCCTTGAAAACGTGACCAAAAATCTTTCCTCCTAAAATTTTATCAATGAAAGCATGGCCACAAAAGCCGCGATAAATCCGACCAGCCAAAAGCGCAAAACCACTTTTTGTTCACTCCAACCGCATTGTTCAAAGTGATGATGAATCGGCGCCATTTTAAAAAAGCGTTTACCCGTCTTGCGATAATAAATCACCTGAATCATCACCGAAACGGTTTCAAGCACAAACACAACACCGGCAATCGCCAACAAAATTTCTTGTTTCAAAATCACAGCCACCGTTCCGAGCAACGCGCCCAACGCAAGCGATCCCGTATCGCCCATAAACACTTTGGCCTTCGGTGCATTAAATCTCAAAAAGCCGAGACATGCGCCAACCACGGCGGCGCACACAACAGCCATTTCGGCGCTGCGCGGAATATACGGCAAGGCAAAGCCTTTGGCCAAAGGCGTTCCGACGATATAAGCCATAATTGCAAAAAACGTAAAGGCAATCACCAACAATCCCGAGGCCAAACCATCCAGCCCGTCACTTAAATTCACACCGTTTGAAGCCCCAGAAATGACCACCACTGCAAACGGAATATAAAGCCATGAAACATAAAGAGCCGCTCTGAAATACGGAATATACACACTGTTGCTGTATGCTTGCGGAGTCGCGGCCGTAATAATCGTTGCCACCACAACGGCCGTCATAAATTGCAAAAACAGTTTGGCTTTGGCCGTCAAAGCGTTCGGCGTTTCTTTGGTCACCTTGATATAGTCATCGATAAAACCGGTCAAACCATAGATAAACATCACCAACAAACTGACCCACACAAAATGGTATGAGATATTGGCAAACAAGGCAATGGCAATCATGCTTGTACCCAAAATCATCAACCCGCCCATTGTCGGCGTGCCCTGTTTTGTTTTAAGGTGCGATTGCGGACCGTCCGTTCTGATCGGTTGGCCGTGATGCTGATGCTTTCTTAAAAGCGCAATAACGCCGGATCCGAACAACAGCGACAAACCAAGCGCCGTCAAAAGCGCCATAAACGCTCTCAAAATGATATCCGCATCCAATCCGAATCGTGAAATCAGCATATTTTCTTATCCTTATGTGTTGGCTAATATTTCATTCATTGATAACATAAAATATTAAAATAAATATTAAAACACCCCAGTTTTTTTAATTTTCAACGCTCCAAATGAGGCTGTCCGAGATTAAAATGCAACTCTAATATCTTGTTGTTTATTTTGATGATTTTCTTTTATTCTATCATAAAATGTTGTAGTGTCTAAAGCAGTTTTAAAACTTTTTTTGAGATTTTGATGAAGCGCTTTTATTTATTTTTTGTGACTTGTCTTTGTCTTGCGGCCTGTGCACACGAGCAAAAGCAGACCTTTGTCCCTGCCATTATCCATCAGGTCAAACAAGAGGCGCCCGTTGTTGCACCGTCACGCCCTGCAAACATTATCGGTGCAATTGAGCCGTTTTATATTCTGCCGATGAAATCGGCGTTTTATGCCAGGGTTGACACGGGCGCGATGACATCGTCGATTGATGTCGAAAATCTTTCTCGTTTCGAGCGGGACGGCGAAAAATGGGTGTCATTTGATGTTGTCAACAATCGTTCAAACGAAACATATCATTTTGAAAAGCCGCTTCTCAAAAGGGTCAAAATCAAACGTATCGGTCAAGAAGAACATCGCCTCAAGGTGATGATGGACATCAAACTCGGCGGCACAAAAATCAAAACGCCGTTTACGCTCGCCGAACGTGCCGAATTTGAATATCAGGGTCTGCTCGGTCGCAGTGTTTTAACGGGCAGATATCTTGTCGACACCTCACTTGAATATACCTTAAAGTAAGGATAGCAGATGAAAAAATTTTTTAATGTACGCCGGGTTTTAAGTATTTTTTTATTGCTGTCGATAGCATGGACGTTATATGCCGGCTGGTACAAAATGACATTTTGGGGATTTGATTTAAAATCCGATGCCACAACCGATGTTTTTATGGTTGACGCACACATCACATTCAAGGCACACGGCAAACCGGTCAAGGTCGTATTATCTACCCCGCATGGTTATTCAAAATTCAAAATTTTAAATGAAAAGATTACGGCTAAAGGGTATCATGTCAAAAAAGACGAAAACACCGGCCGCATTACTTTGTCTTCGCCTAATCGCAACGGCGAACAAAACATTTATTATCGCCTGATGGTCTATGACACGGCCGATTCGCGCGGTAAAGTCCGACAGGAAGAAAAAATCACGATTCAAAAGCCGATTTTTGATGACGAGCAAATGATTGTCGTCGACAATATTTTTGAACAAGCGCAAAACATCGAGGGCAACGAAGTTCAACAACTGATATCGTTATTCAATCAAACACCTCTTGATGAAAATGTTCAAACCCTTCTTCCCGTTAAGGCGACTCGCAAAATACGGGCCGAATTGCTGATTGATTTACTCGCCTTAAAAAATATTTCGGCGCGTTTGGTGCACGGTGTCCGTTTGATTGAGGGCAAAAAAGCCGCCATGGCCGATTTGATGCTCGAAGCCTATGACGGATATAAATGGCGTTTGTATGATTTGCAAACGGGGCATGAAGGCCTGCCCAAAAATTTCATGGTTTTTCAACGCGGCAATGTTTCGCTTTTAGATGTTGAGGGCGGTGTAAATTCAAAAATCAGATTTTCGGTTTTAAAATCCGTCACTTCCTCATTTGAAATGGCCGAACACCGTGCCAAACTTTCGTCAACCGACAAATTTTTCACCTCGTCGGTTTATGCACTGCCTCTTTGGGCGCAAAACGTCTTAAAAACGCTGATGGTGTTTCCGCTCGGTATTTTGGTGGTTGTTTTGATGCGCAACGTTGTCGGCGTGCCGACCATGGGCACATTTACACCGATGCTGATTGCCATGTCGTTGATTGAAACGGGCTTTGTTCCCGGGCTGATTTGTTTTGTGTTGATCGTGGCCGTCGGCCTTATCTTAAGGCGTTTGCTTGCAACGCTCAATTTATTACTGGTGCCGCGTATTGCCTCTGTTGTGATATTTGTTATTTTGATTATTCAGGTTTTGGCCGTTATCGGCTATCATGACAATATTGATGTTGCGATGTCGGCTCTCTTTTTCCCGATTATCATCACGGCGTGGATTATCGAGCGCTTATCCATTATCTACGAGGAAGAGGGTTTCAAAAACGCAATGACAGAATCTTTTTATACGTTGCTCACCGCAATTGCCACTTATTTTGTGATTAAAAGTGATACGGTGCGCCACATCACCTTCGCGTTTAACGAAATTAACCTTGTCATTTTGTTTCTCGTGATGCTCCTTGGCACCTACACCGGCTATCGTTTGACCGAACTCAAGCGTTTTTACCCCCTGCTCAAGAGAAAATAGATGTTCGGCTTTTTCAAAATACCTCAACAATTAAAAGCCTTGGGCATTTTAGGGATGAATGCCCGCAATTATAATGTCATCTCAAAATACAACAAACGACGGCTTTACCCTTTAGTTGATGATAAAGTCCAAACCAAAGAAATGGCCGTCAAAAACGGCATTAACACCACCCGTAAAATTGCCATTATCACTTATCAACACGAGGTCAAATCACTCAAGCAACTGGTTAAAGATTGGCCGGAATTTGTCATCAAACCGGCGCACGGCAGCGGCGGCAAAGGTGTTTTGGTTATCAAATCATGGAAGGATGATGCGTTTATCACCGCTTCCGAAAAAATATTGAGCTATACGCAGGTTTATCAGCATATTTCCAACATTTTAAGCGGTTTATACAGTTTGGGCGGGCAATATGATGTGGCTTTAATTGAAGAAATGGTGCACTTCAGTGATGTGTTTCAAAACTTCAGTTATCAAGGCGTGCCTGATGTGCGCATGATTATTTACAAGGGTTATCCGATTATGGCGATGATGCGCTTGGCAACCAAAGAATCAGGCGGTCGTGCCAATTTGCATCAAGGCGCCGTCGGTGTCGGCTTAGATGTCAAAACGGGCCGCGCCTTGACGGCGGTTTTACACAACAAGCCGATTTTGCGCCACCCCGATACTAATGCTGATTTAACAAAACTTTGTGTGCCTTATTGGAAAGAGCACTTGCTGATTGCCGCCAAAGCCTATGAAATGACGGGCTTAGGTTATTTAGGCGCCGATATTGTGCTTGATAAAGACAAAGGTCCCATGATGCTCGAACTCAACGCGCGCCCCGGCCTTTCCATCCAGATTGCCAATTCGGCCGGCCTTAAAAAAGTCATCAAAAAGGCCTTAAAAAATTATCCGGCCGGATTAAGTGCCGAGGCAAGGGTTGATTTTATCTTAAGCCAAAACTAAATAAAACTCAGAATAACTTACCATCTGTTTTAAGGAGAATACAATGTCACAACTTTTGAATAAATCCGAAACCAAAAATTTGGGCAAAACGGATACAAAATCTCTCGCGTCAAACGAGGCAAAAAAATTATCCATGAGCGAGACACGTGCAAAAAAAATCAAACATTCTTATCACGTCAAAGATGCCGAAAATGCACTTGTGCTCAAATTAAAAGACGGCGATGTCGTTATTGAAATGTTTGACGATGTCGCCCCCTCACACGTCGCACGAATTAAGGAACTTGTCCGTCAAGGCTTTTACAACGGCCTCAAGTTTCATCGTGTGATTGACGGCTTTATGGCACAGACAGGTTGTCCTTTGGGCACGGGCACCGGCGGTTCGGGCAAAAAACTCAAAGCGGAATTCAACAAAAAGGAACACAAACGCGGCACGGTATCAATGGCCAGGGCGATGGATCCCGATTCGGCGGATAGTCAATTTTTTATTTGCTTTGCCGATGCACCGTGGCTCA
>JAGCTK010000070.1 GCA_017963715.1 Alphaproteobacteria bacterium
AAACCAAAACCGAGCAACGCATCAGGCGCGGCCACACCAAAGATGATAAAAATCAACGTGCCGCCCATCAAGCCCAAACCGTCGGTCAACATACCGGTACAAGTACCTGCACGATACGCAATTTTGAGCGATTCACCAAACGAACGTTTTGAGGCCGCCGTCACACGCACATTGGCCGCAACTGCAATACGCATACCGATTTGGCCGACAAGCAACGAAAACACCGAGCCCAAAATAAAACTGCCCGCACGACCGAATGCGATAATCAATTTGACTGTTTCATCGCTGTAGGCCGAAAATCTGATTTTTGCTTCTGCGGAAACCGGCACGATATAAACGGATAAAAACAGACAGACCGTCAAAATCGCAATCATCGGCAAAATGGACCTTAATTGCTTGTGAAGATAACTGTCCGCACCCTGTTTGATGGCCGTCCAAACCTCAACCATTTTGCCCGTGCCCGAGTCGTTGGCCATCACTTGTTTTCTAAGAAAAAGAGTGTACCACAACCCGACAAGAGCCACTGCCAAAACACCGAATATTGCATATTGCTCACTGAGTTTCAGCGTTGAAATACCATAAAAAATATCAAACATAAAAAAACCTCCAAAATAGAAAATGATGCTTCATTATATACACCAAACGCAGAGAATTTGTCAACTTGATATATCAAGGATGGTGAATAAATCTAAACAACGGGATATAAAGGTCAGTCAGGCTGAGCGCCAACCGACGCTCAACTTTAAAAAAACGGATTGTATGCCCATTGCAAAAGGGCTTGTCTTTGTTTTTTGCGACAAGTAAAATCATAGGCCATGCAATTTTTAAAAACCTGTGCTTTGTGCCTTTGAAATGCTTTCCAACGTTTAATCTGGAGGCTGTCGATATCATCAATACGCCGCCCAGCATAATATCTGCAATACCACTGAAACCAGCCGCGCGGATCGGGCGCGATAATCCAACCGCGCTGTTGCCATTGTTGCAAACTCATGCGCGATTTGATGCCAAAACAATTGCACGCAACACTGGGCTTCAACGGCGATATTTTGGCCTTGTCAAACCAAGAGGACGGAAATTCGGCGCGACAATCTGTGAGATAATGGCCTTCAAACACACCCAAGGCCAGCATTTCTTTCGGGCTTAATTCCGGCTTAAAATCAGGCGCGAAATGCCGGCCTTCCGGCGCTTGACACTCATAGGAATAACCTGTTTGCATTTTATCATTGACCACAATCATCACTTTGAAATATGCCCATCTTTTGATTTTTCAAGCGATGCGACATACCAAAACGCCCAAAAGCCAACCCAAGCCTCAATCCATCAGCAAGTTTTTTAAAAAACATTTTTGATCGTAATAATCATCGCATTCTAATTTAAACTAAATAAGAACAAAAATAGAACATTTTATCTTGACAAGCATTTTTTTATACATTAATAATCATTGTATGAAAAAGATATTTTTAATATTTGCAATGCTTTTAATTAAGCCTGTATCTGCTGAGCTTGAAGTACATTTTACACCTTCAAGCGAATGCGAAGATTCTATTGTGCATTTGATCAAGACATCTCAAAAGACAATAGATGTTGCCATTTATTCTATTAATAACGATCAGATTGTATCGGCCCTAAAAGAAGCACATAACAGAGGTGTGTATTTAAGAATTTTAACCGATAGAATGCAGGCCGCTTCAAAATCTTCAAAAGTTCTTGACTTATACCAATTTGGCATTAACATTAAGGTTAACAGTAAATTTAGGATAGAACACAATAAATTTGCGGTTTTTGATGCGGCGAAGGTTTCAACCGGTTCTTTTAACTGGACGAATCCGGCAAGTAAGAAAAACAGTGAAAATTGTTTATTTGTGACGGAAAATCCGAAAGTAATTGTCATGTATGAAAATAGGTTTAACGAGTTATGGAAACTCAATTCTGATATAAAATCCGACAATTGGTTTGAAAGGAAACTTCATCAATGAAAAAACTCATTTATATTTTAGTTGTTTTATTTATATCGTCAGTAATTTTCACTGCACAAGCAACGGAAAGTTCTGATAACATTGCAATTCAAGGATGTATTAATTGCGATATTGATGCGGACGTGTTCCTTAAAATAGGTAATCGGATTTATTTTGTGCTTGATAGAACAAATAAAAGTGCTGTGTATGGACATTTTAGTGAAGAAAACACAACGGATACCTTCTTAATCTTTATGGTAACATTCTAATGTGAATAATACGGTCAAGCCTAAATGTACGATTAGCCTGATCTAACTCACAATATGCTTTTATATATACCTTATCGTCTTTGAGAGGATAATCCTCTTTACCTTCTTCATTAAAAGTCTTTCCATATTCCATTCTGTTAGGAATAATAGTTCTTGTTGTGACTTTCTTACTACTATCTTCATAAATCATCTCAAGTTTTTTATTTTCTGCAATCGCTTGTTTGATTATTGCGGAAGGGCATACTGTTGGCGTTTCATTTAATAAGTCAACATAAACTTTAGCTAATAATTCCGTATCCAGCAAAGCACCATGCTTTACACGGTCAGAATTATCAATATTAAAACAT
>JAGCTK010000071.1 GCA_017963715.1 Alphaproteobacteria bacterium
GAAACGGGTGTTTTTATATACGAAGTGCCGCAAATTGCATCCATTCAAGCGGAAAAAAAGACTAAAAAAGCACCTGTTACCACAAAAGACACATCGTTTACATATCAAAAAGCCCCTCAGGAACAACCACTTTCAAAACCTTTTTCGCCATCACATATGGATGAGGATGACGAGGTTGCCGCCGCATCACCGTTGGCCGACAGCAACATTTTTTATCAGCGCGGTCGACTGATACACAAAATTTTGGAATTGTTGCTCGGTATCTCGGATAAAAAGTGTCAAAAAGAGGTGACAACAGCCTATCTTGCCGCGCAAAAAGAAGTGTCGGACAAATGCCGTGCAGATATCGAAAAAGAGATTTTTGCCTTATTGGATAATCAAGATTTTGACTTTCTGTTTTGTGAAAATGCCAAAGCCGAAGTGGGCGTGATGGGCGAGGTGGACGGTCAGATTATTTCGGGACAGATTGACCGATTGATTGTGTTTGATGACAAGATTGTGATTGTTGATTTTAAGACCAATCGTCCTGCGGCCTTGACGATTGAACAAGTGCCTCCGGCCTACATCAAACAACTGAATGTGTATCAAAGTTTGGTTTCGCGCATTTATTCCGACAAACCGATTGAAACATATATTTTATGGACGAACACGCTCAATTTGATGAAAATATAAACAAAGGTTTTGTTTTGTCTTTAAATCCTCAAATTGCCGTGTTATATATAATCTATCATTTTAAGTTATGAAAGGAAAACAATATGCTCTCGTTACAGGAAAACGATTTTAAATCCGAAGTTTTAGATGCCAAAGGTTTGGTTTTGGTTGATTTTTGGGCGGAATGGTGCGGTCCGTGCCGCCAATTGGGCCCGATTTTGGAAAAAGCATCCGAGCAAATCGCCGATGTCAAGTTTTGCAAAGTCAATGTCGATGAAGCACCGAATACGGCCGCATCTTTCGGTATCAGAAGTATTCCGAGTATGTTTTTGTTTAAAGACGGCAAGCAAATTGATGTGAAAGTCGGCTTTAGTTCGGAAGCATCGATTGTCGATTGGCTCAATTCGTATAAATAATCTGATGTATTCAAGAATAAAAAAATGCTCCGAGAGGAGCATTTTTTTATAATATTTATCAGCCGAAATTACAAAATTTCTTCGCCTGTTTCCTGATTGACGTGTTTGGCTGATAATTTCCACTTACCGCGGTTATCAACACCCAAACATTTTACCCAGATTTTATCGCCTTCCTGATAAAAATCAGACACGGATGCGATGCGTTCATTCTTGATTTCGGAAATGTGGACCAAACCTTCGGTCGAACCCACAAACCGCACAAAAGCACCAAAGTCCATAATCTTGGTGATGGTGCCGTGATAAATGGCATCTTTTTCAGGTTCGGCAATGATATCCATCACGATATCAAGTGCAGCCTGTCCGTCTTGTGTGTTGGCAGATGCAATCGTCATAACGCCATCGTCGGAAATATCGATTTTTGTATTGGTTTTTTCGACGATCTCACGGATGACCTTGCCGCCCGTACCAATCACCTCACGAATTTTATCGACCGGAATCTTTAAGGTGATAATGCGCGGTGCCAAATCAGACACTTTTGCACGAGGTGCCTCAATGGCTTTGGCCATTTCGCCCAAGATGTGCAAACGACCTTCATGAGCCTGTGCCAACGCATTTTTCATGATTTCTTTGGTGATGGATGTGATTTTGATATCCATTTGCAAAGCCGTGACACCGTCTTTTGTACCGGCAACTTTGAAATCCATATCACCCAAGTGGTCTTCATCACCCAAGATATCTGTCAAAATCGCAATACGACCATCATCTTCTTTGATAAGGCCCATGGCAATACCGGCCACAGGTTTCTTCATCGGGACACCGGCGGCCTCAAGCGAGAGCGTTGTGCCGCAAACCGTTGCCATAGATGAAGAACCGTTTGATTCCATAATATCGGACACCACGCGGATAGAATAGGGGAACTTTTCTTTATCTGTCGGGAGCATCGGGTGAATGGCACTCCATGCCAATTTACCGTGTCCGATTTCACGACGTCCCGGTGTACCCAATCTGCCGCATTCACCGACGGAAAAGGGCGGGAAGTTGTAATAAAGCATAAAGTCTTGTTTGTATTCGGCCATCAAACCGTCTACAACTTGCGCATCTTCCTGTGTGCCTAACGTTGTCACAACCAAAGCCTGCGTTTCGCCACGCGTAAAGAGTGCGGAACCGTGTGCCATCGGCAACACGTCAACCTGACAATCAATCGGGCGAACGGTTTTTGTATCACGTCCGTCAATTCGTTTGCCGGTTGATAAAACTTTTTCACGCATTGTGGTGTGCATAATATGCTCAATTGCAGCCGGTGCATATTTGACCTCAATTTCATTTTCGGGATCAATCGTTGCCGTAAACTGTTCGGCCAAAGCACCTAAAGCATCGGCACGTTCTTGTTTGTTGACAATGCTGAAGGCTTTTTCATACTGATCGCCGTATTCTTTTTGCAAACGTGCACACAAAGCATCATATTCTGCCGGAAATTGAGGTGCTTCCCAAGCCGGTTTGCCGGCTTCGGCCTTAAATTCGTTGATCATATCGATAACGGGTTGAAAACTTTCAAATCCGAACATCACCGCACCGAGCATAACGTCCTCAGACAATTCATTGGCCTCGGATTCCACCATCAACACGCCGTCTTTTGTACCGGCAACAGCCAATTCAAGTTCGGATGTTGTTTGTTCGCTGATGGTCGGGTTTAAGATGTATTGACCATCTTTATAACCGATTTTGGCAGCACCGATCGGACCCATAAACGGAATGCCCGAAATGGCAAGTGCCGCAGAAGTTGCAATCATCGACACGACATCCGAATCATTTTTCTGATCGTGCGAAACGGTGGTGCAAACGATTTGAACTTCATTTTTGAACGCATCCGGAAACAGTGGGCGAATCGGTCTGTCAATCAAACGCGAAATCAAAATTTCACGTTCGGAGGGTTTGCCCTCGCGTTTGACGAAACCACCCGGAATTTTACCGGTTGCATAATATTTTTCTTGATAATTAACCGTTAACGGGAAAAAATCCTGATCCGCTTTCACTTCTTTGGCGGCGCAGACAGTGGCAACCACAACGGTTTTACCGTATGTTGCAACAACGGCACCTGTCGCTTGCTTGGCAATTTTTCCTGTTTCTAAACTCAACATTCTGCCGCCCCATTCCAATTCTTTGCGGCAAACTGGGAAATTAATCATATTTTTTACCTTTCTTACCTAAATAAACCTCGCCCAACCCCATGTCGGGACTTCTTTTCTGACCGAAAATTTTGCGGACAGAACGTTCAAAATGTGCGGAGCCGAAACCCCGCAACTTTGAACATATCGGATATTACTTACGCAAATCCAACTTTTTGATGATGGCTTGATAACGCTCTGCGCTTGTAGATTTTAAGTGATCCAACAAGTGACGACGTTTGCTTACCATCTTCATCAAACCTAATCTTGAATGCAAATCTTTTTTATGAACATTAAAGTGCTCAATCAATGCATTGATACGATAGGTCCAGATGGCAATTTGCACTTCCGGAGAACCAGTATCACCCGGTTTTAAGCCATATTTTGCAACAATTTCTTGTTTCTTTTCATTTGTAATCGACGTCTTTCAATTCCTTTTTGAATAAATTAAAAACACGAATCGGAGAGATTTTTTTCTCTTCAACCCGAACAAGCGCCACCAAACCGGACGAATCATAAGCTGCCATCATATCGCCTTGATGTTGCAAAACATCATACGCTTTTAATGACAAACCCTGTCCGTGCCTTAATTTAGCAGCATCTTCAGCCGAAACAGCCAGTGCCGCGATGTCGCGCAGCGCGGTTTCTATCGGCAAAAGAACATCTTGTCTGCCCCCTTCATACACTATATTTTTCAAATTTTCCAGTAAAATCGTATCCGAACTTAAAAAAAATGAACATTTTGTTCGACGTAACTCCGTCAAATGACCGACAGTATTGAGTTTGAGGGCAATATCTCGCCCGAGAGCCCTTATATACGTTCCTTTGGAACAGGACACCTTAAAACAAAACGAATCGGCCGATGTTTGAGTGCGCAAGACAAGCGAATGTATTTCGACACGGCGAGTCGGCATTACGGGGGCTTGACCGGATCTTGCTAAATCATAGGCGCGTTTGCCGTCGATTTTGATGGCGCTGTATGCCGGCGGTGTTTGCTCGATTGTACCGATAAAGGAAGGCAATATACCCGTAATTTCATCAATTGACGGAATTCGGCCGCCGCTGCGCACAATATCGCCCTCAATATCATCCGTTGAAGTGGCAGTGCCGAATTTTAAGGTAAATTCGTATTCTTTGGAGCCGTCCATCACATAAGCAATCAATTTTGTGGCTTCACCGAATGCAATCGGCAAAACGCCCGTTGCAAACGGATCTAATGTGCCGGCATGCCCGTTTTTGTTGGCATCAAACAAGCGCCGCGTTTGGTTGACCACATCAGTTGAGGTCATACCCTTTGGTTTGTCGATGATAAGCCATCCGTTGATGTCTTGATGCTTGGTATGCTTCATAAAGGTTACTTCGTCTCGTTGTCTTGAGCCCCGGCTGGTTCGGCCTCATCTGTTTTTTCGACTTTGATATTGTCGCTTGTCCATTTTTTGAATGTTGTTTTGAACAGATTGCCGGCGGCATCTTTGAGTTTTTGCGTCATTGTTTTTTTGTCTTCGCAAACTTTAAGTTCTTTGTTCCAATGGCGGCCGGCATTTTTGCATTCTAATTCTTGATAATGCAAAACATAATAACCGGCAAACAGCATGGCACCCAACAATACAATGGCCAGCATGATTTTGATAACCGATTTGGCAAAAATCCACAACAGCCAAAAGCCGACAATCATAATCATAATCATCTTGTTGAGCATCGGATCTTTTTCAATTACAAAGGCTAATAGGCCAAAATAAGCCAAAGCGCAAGCAAACAGGATATGAACAGCATATTTAATCATAAATTTTATCCTCATTTTTATTGGTTCTCAGGCTGTGACTTGATAAGCGACAGAACAATACCGCCTGTCAGCATCAGCATCGTAAAGGTTAAAGATTGCCATGTCTTAACTTCAAAGCCAAGGTGTGGGGCAAAGATTTTGAGCCCGATAAAAATCAAAATAATCGACAGGGCCGGTTTCAGATAAGCAAACTTGTTGACAATCGCGGCCAGCAGAAAATAAAGCGCTCTCAAGCCTAAAATGGCAAAAATATTGGAGGTATAGACGATGAACACATCTTGTGTGACCAAAAAAATCGCCGGAATACTGTCAAAGGCAAACACGACATCCATCGTCTCAATAATAAGAAGCGCAAAGAGCAGGGGCGTGATGTGCCATTTGCCGTTTTCTTTAACAATAAAATGCTCGCCCTTGATCTCACTCGTGACGTGAAAGATCTTGGACATCCATTGATAAATTTTTGTTTCTTTGAACGGCTTTTCTTCTTCCTTTTGAAACAACATGTGTGCACCCGTATATACCAAGAAAATCGAAAACAGGTATAAAATCCAGTGAAAACGCGCGACCAATGCTTCACCCAAAAATATCATAACGCCGCGCATGACAAGCGCGCCCAAAATGCCCCAAAACAAAACACGATGTTGGTATTTTGACGGCACACCGATGGCCGAAAACACAACCGACATTACAAAAATATTATCAAGCGACAAACTTTTTTCGAGTAAATAGCCCGTAAAATAAAGCATTCCCTTATCAGAGCCTTCTTCATACATCACAAAAAAGCCGAAAATAATGGCAATCACGATGTAAAAAACGCACATCCAAAATGTGTGCCAAAAGTGCGGTTCTTCATTTTTGCGATTGAATAAAAATAAATCAAGTGCCAAGAGTACAACAACGGCAATGCCGAAAATCGTCCACATCATATTTTGCGACAAAACCGCGTGTGTTGAGCTTAACATATCCATGCTCAAATCTCCATATTCCAAGTTGTTTGTATGATTTCTTTAATGTCTGTGTAACGCGGCGTCCAGCCCAAAACTTTGAACGCCAAATCTGCCTTGGCGACCAATACGGCAGGATCACCTGCACGGCGCGGTGCGTACGAATATTTTAAGGGCTTGCCGATGACCTGTTCGGCCGCATCAACCACTTGTTGAACCGAAACGGTTTTGCCTGTGCCCAAATTGAGACAACGTGACTGTTCGCCAGAGAACAGTTTATGAATGGCTTTTTCATGCGCCGTTGCCAAATCCGACACATGAATATAATCACGTTCACATGTGCCGTCTTTTGTGTCATAATCGTTACCGAAAATTTGAAAACCGTCGCGGCGTGATGTTGCCGCATCCATGATAATCGGCAGCAAATTTTGCGGATTTGCTTCTTTACCTTTGACACGCTTTAAGGCGTCATAGCCCACCGCATTAAAATATCTTAAGGCCATATAGCGAATACCTTTGAGTTTTTCATACCATGCCATCAAATCTTCCATCATGCATTTGGTATAACCGTAAAAATTCATCGGATTTTTGGGATGCTGTTCGTCAATCGGCAAATACTGCGGTATGCCGTAAACAGCCGCCGATGAGGAAAACACAATATTCTTGACGTTTTCTTCTACCATGGCATTTAAGATATTGATAGAACCTTGCATATTGTTGACGGCATAAAGTTGAGGATTTTGCATTGATTCACCCACTGCTTTTTTGCCCGCCAGATGAATAACGGCATCAACACCTTTCATCGCATTTTTAAGTGATTGAAAATCTAAAATATCACCTTGAATAAACTTTGCTTCTTGTGTCAGATTGGCTTTTTGCCCGGTTGAAAGATTGTCATAAACCGTTACATCATACGATTTGTCAATCAGTTCTAACGCAACATGGCTACCGATATATCCTGCACCGCCGATGACCAAAACTTTTACCATATGCTACCTCTGATGTTAAATTTCTTTTCGGGCTTCAAGCGCCATTTCAATCGTGCCGTCATCCATATAATCAAGTTCAGCACCGACCGGCAAACCTAAAGCAAGAGTTGATATTTTTATATTTAATTGTTTGATTTTACTTAAAATATATTGTGATGTAATTTGTCCATCGACTGTCGGCGGCAAAGCCAAAATCACCTCTGTAATATTGTCTTCTTGAATACGTGTCGGCAAAGAGGCAATATTCAAATCTTCCGGCAAAATACCCTCAACGGCCGATAAAATGCCACCCAAAACATGATATTTTCCTTTATAAAATGAGGCGCGTTCCATAGCCCACAAATCCGTGACATTTTCAACGATACAAAGTGTTTGTGCATCGCGTTTGTCGTCGGTGCAAATATGGCAAACATCGGTTGTATCAAAATTGCCGCACACACGGCATGTCTTGACATTGTTTTTAACATTTTCGAGTGCCTCAATCAGCGAGCCTAACTGCGTATCCTTGTTTTTAAGCAAATGAAGGACAATTCGCCTGGCAGAACGCGTCCCGAGTGCCGGCAATTTTGCAATTTGCCTGATTAAAATATCAATATCCGATTTGGCCACAACACGCTCCTAAAACGGAATTTTTAATCCGCCGAAATCTGCGCCGCCCGTTGCTTCTTTCATGCCTTCGTCCTGCATTTTAACGATTTTGGCGTGCGCATCATGATAGGCTGCCGTAATGGCATCTTCTAAGAGTTCAACATCATCTTTGCTCACCATGTCGGGAGATATTTTGATGCTTTTCAAATCATGGTGTCCGCTCAAAACAACTTTGACGGCACCGCCTGCTGCCGTGCCTTCACGCTCTTCATTGCCCAGTTTTTCCTGTGCATCGGCCATGCGTTTTTGCATCATTTGCGCTTGTTTCATCAAATTTTGGATATTAAACATAAGTTTCTTCCTCTTCTATATTGTTGATTTGTTCTTGTTCGTCATCTTCAGACGTGTTGCTGACACGCAAAACCGTGTCAAACTTGATACCCTTAAATTCATTTAAGATGGTTTTGATTAAAGGATATTCAATAATTTTTTGCTTATTGGCCTCATTGGCTTCTTTTTCAATATCATTTAAGGTTTTGCCGAGTGTGCCGTATTTGACATCAATATTCCATGGGCTGCCCGTTGCTTCTTTGAGTACAGCCGATAAGGTCGGCACAAAATCAGGCGCCGTTTTTTCGCAAACGGTCAGTGTGATGGCGCCGTCACTAATGTTGTCGATAGAGACATCATTTTTGAGCGCGTATAACAAAATCATCTTTTTGTGCGCTTCAAGATATGAGGTTAAATCTTGAATATCGGTGATACTGTGATTGGTTTGAGCCGGCATTTTAGGTGATAAAATAGGTTGTTGAATGCTGACCGAAGCCGCCGTTGTTTGAGGCGTCGTATCAACTTTGTGTTGAGGCAGCGTGATTTTTATCGGCTCATGAGTTGGTTTTTTTTTTAATTCTTCGAGCAACTCGGCAGGGGTGGGCAGTGATGCGCCGTATGCCGTTCTTATCAGCACCATATCCAAAGCATCCTGAGGGTAAGGTGCCAAATTCAATTCATCAATACCTTTGAGCAACATTTGCCACATTTTTGACAGCACGGCCACCGATAACGATGCAGACAGTTTTTCACACAAGTTCTTGTCGTTTTCACTCATCATCTCGTCTTGCAAAATATCGGGCACAACCTTGGCTTTGGTCAGCATATGCACGATTTCAATCAAATCGTTTAAGATAAGTGAGGGGTGTGCACCATGCTGATATTGTTCATGCACATTTTCCAAAACCTTTGCCATATCACCTTGAAGAAGATATTCGAATAAAGCAAGTGTTTTGGTACGATCGGCCAAACCGATCATATCACGCACAATTTCAAATTTGACTTTACCGCCGCTCAAGACAATGGCCTGATCCAATATTGACAGACCGTCTCGGGCCGAACCGTCGGCTGCTTTGGCAATCATCTCCAAAGCCTCATCATCGGCAGTAATCTTTTCTGCCTTTAAGATTTTATGGAACAATTCCATCAAAGTCGGTATTGTCAGCCGCTCTAAATCAAACCGTTGACAACGCGACAAAATCGTGACCGGCACTTTTCTGATTTCGGTTGTGGCAAAAATAAATTTGACGTGTGCGGGCGGCTCTTCCAAAGTTTTGAGCAAGGCATTGAACGCGCCTTTGGATAACATATGCACTTCGTCGATGATATACACTTTATAGCGTGCATTTGTCGGCTTATATTGCACACCGGCCAAAAGTTCACGCATGTCGTCAACACCGGTGCGTGAAGCGGCATCAAGTTCTAACACGTCAATATGACGCCCATTGGCAATGGCCTGACAATTTTCGCATTGACCGCAGGGATGTATTGTCGGGCCGCTTTTGCCGTCAAGCCCGGTGCAATTGAGTGCACGCGCAATCAATCTTGCGGTTGTCGTTTTACCGACACCTCTGATACCCGTTAAAATATAGGCATGGTGTAAGCGATTGTTTTCAATGGCATTTTTAAGTGTTTTGACAAGCGCATCCTGCCCGAGCAAATCTTCAAAAACCTGCGGACGATATTTTCGTGCCAAAACGACATAGGGTGTGCTGTTGTCTTTGTTTTCTGCCATTTTTTTATTAAAAGAGCGAAGGAACAAAAGCCTCGACTAATCGTTACGGCTGCTTTCTTCCGAACCTGACCGGATTGGCGATTGAAAACCGACCCTTTGCCCTTCATGAAATTAAAAACTGCTCTTATATTGGCTTTTTTGGTATGATTTTCAAGCAAAAGTTTTAACCTATCAACATCAAATGATTTTTTTATCAGTCGATGGGCAGGGGCTTGGTGTTGCGCTCCCAAAAAACGCCGTTTTCATAGCCCTGAATAGAGGGATTTTCTTTGGCTATTTTTAAGCGTTTTTCTGCGAGCAAAGCGTATTCCTGATTAATTTCAACGCCGCAATAACGGCGGCCGAGTTTTTGCGCCACCACGCTGGAGGTGCCGCTGCCTAAAAACGGGTCAAACACCATATCGCCTTTTTGGGACGAGGCCAAAATCAATTTTGCATACAATTTTTCGGGCTTTTGCGTGGGATGCGGGGTGTTTTCTTTCATCGACCAAAAGGGCACGGAGATATCATCCCAAAAATTTGAGGGATAAGTGTTGCGAAAATTACCGTTTTTTGTTTTTTCCCAATCTTTCGGACGACCGTCAGATTTATAAGGGGCATTGACTTGACGCCGCATCATGACATTACGCGCATTGAAATAATATTGTTTCGGGTTTTTAACGCCGAACCAAATATCTTCCATGCAATTTTTCCAGTTTTTTAAGGCACCGCGACCTTTTTCACGCTGCCATGTGATACGATTTAATATTGTCAATTCTTTTTCCATCACGCGTTGCAAGGCGGACGAACACTTGAAATCGCCGCACAAATAAAGCGAGCCGGTGGGTTTGAGTTTGCGACATACTTTCGAAAACCAACTTTCAAGGTAGGTGTCATAATCGTCACTGTGCATCGCCTTGAATTTGAGGCCGTTATAATCTTTGGTGAGATTATAGGGCGGATCCACAATAATCAAATCGGCAAATTCATCGGGCAAATAGTCCAAAACCTTATATAAATCGGCATTAATGGTGGTGTTGTCAATATCAGCTGATGATTTCAAATCGTTTAATGTGATAAGTTGCGGCTTAAAAATTGCGATATCTTCTGCGCTTAAGTGCAAAGTATGATTGCGCGGCGCCTTTTTTTGCTTGCGTTCTATCATCTGCTCATCGCCGAATATGTTGCGGCCATTTCGATACGTTTTTCTTGTTGTTTTTCGCGGTAGATACGACTGGCTTGATAAATTCTGTAATAATCGCGATCAGCCTTATCCGGCAATAAAAAGTCATCAATCAACTTTTTGGCCGGCGCATTGTGGCGCAGTTGAAAACGGATATCATACATATTGAAAATGTCGGTATTTTCATTAAGCGTAAAAGTGCCTTGCGAAGATGAAAGTTCAACTTTATCGCTGACAATCAGTTGGTTCGAGCGTGAGGCATAAGCCGTGATGGCAATAGGTGTAAATTGACCGTCATTTTCAATCAAAAAACAGTTGGTATCAGTCATTTGTCCATCCGAAGAGGCGGCAAAAAACAGCGCGTTGCCGACGTGGTATGTTTGCGCACCTTTTTGAAGTTCCACAATAGCAGGTTTCAGCCATTCATCCGTGCGTATCCTGCGTCCGAAATCCATGGTGTCAAACTTGGCATCAAAAGCCTCTCTTAAAGCGGGATCATCAACATCTTTTGAAATAATCCGGGTGCGTGTATTTGACAATGCTGACCTCATAAGGTTGTCTGATTGGTGTTAAAATTGGCATTTTATAGCATATTTTGCACCAAAAGTCAAGAAAACATCTTAACGTTTGATTTAAGATTGATAAAAAATATTTTTTTATCTTCTTGACAAGCCCGTTTTGAAACACTACCTAATCATTAGTTTGAAATTTTATGAAGGACAAAACAATATGAAAATTAAACCTTTGCATGATCGCGTGCTTGTCAAACGCGTTGATGAACAAACAAAAACGGCCGGTGGCATTATTATCCCCGATTCTGCCAAAGAAAAACCTTCGGAAGGCATTGTTGAAGCAACCGGGGCAGGGCGTATCACACCGGATGGTAAGGTTGCCGCGATGACTGTTAAAGCAGGTGATCGCGTGTTGTTCGGTAAATATGCCGGCACCGAAATCAAAGTTGACGGTGAGCCTCGGCTTATCATCAGAGAAGAAGATATTTTAGCCATTGTTGAATAAGGAAAGGATTGATAAAATGTCAGCAAAAGATATTGAATTCGGCAAAGATGCACGTGCCAAAATGCTCAAAGGCGTAGAAAAACTCGCTAAAACAGTTAAAGTTACTTTAGGCCCCAAAGGTCGCAATGTGATGCTTGAAAAGTCTTATGGCGCGCCGAAAATCACAAAAGACGGTGTTTCAGTGGCCAAAGAAGTCGAACTTTCTGATAAATTTGAAAA
>JAGCTK010000072.1 GCA_017963715.1 Alphaproteobacteria bacterium
AAAACTTCTTCCAAACCGAATTCACAATGATTTCCGTCTTTATCGACATTGTTGATAAAACTGGCGTATGAACCCGTTTGAACCTCAATCAAACTCGGCATATCAATGACGGCATCGATTTTGCCAAAGTTTTTCCTTACACGCTTTTTGCCCGTATAAGATTCTTTCATATGATTTTGTTCCTTTATCGTTAATCAATTCTGCGACAATCCCGTCGGGTGTACCGAAAAAAATCAGTGCCCGCACCCCGTCGGCAGAGGGTTATTTAAAAAATTTTGTTGATGAAACGAATCGACGGAACCCCCTGGAAAAACGACCAAACTCCGCCGTATTCAAAAGAATAATTGCTTTCAGGTTGCGCGACTTATACATCTTTTAAAACCAAAAATCAAGCACAATTTTGCTTTTATGCGATAAAACCGTATCGGTGATAAAAGCAGTGTAAAAAAATACGAAAAATTCAAAAAAATACTTGACTTTTTGTCAAATTCCCGCTAATGTGTCAACAAATTTAATTTTTATGTTTCACCTATAAATTTTTCTATTATGAACAAGAAGAAAAAGCTAATCATCAGAATCGACAAGGAAAAAACGACCTTGCCGAACTGGGATCTTTCGATTGCCTTTTACACGGGCTTGGATGATCCGCAGATTAAGGAAGACAAAGAAAGTTTGAAAAGACTTTCCAAAGAACTGTCTTACTACAGAGGCTATATCTATTTTTTGGAGCCTTATCAGTTGGCTATCGTGCTGAACAAGTATGAGGCCATGATAGAACTCTCGCTCAAACTTTCGCATTATGCGCATTTGTATTCGGATACGCATAAAACATCCGAAGAGGCGAGCAATTTCAAGGCTTATATCACGGAAAAGCTGGCGACGTATTTTGATGATGTCGGTTTTATTCATTTTGAACTCAACCATCTGAGTGAATACAAGATGTCGGAGTTCATTAATCACCCGAAACTGGCAAGATATGTGCCGTGGCTCAAACGCATTTTCAACGCCTATTGGACGTTGGATGAAGCGGCTGCGTTTATCATTGACAAAAAGTCGATTGTATCATCGGCTTGGAGTCGTTTGTATGATGAAACGTGCGCAAAGATGCGTTTTAAGCTGAACGGAAAATGGTTGAACGAGGCAGAGATCCGGGCGGCTGCCGGCTCATCGGATGACAATGTGCGCAAAGCCGCTCAGCGTGAGATGAACCGCGTCTATAAAGCCAATGCTCAGGTCATTACGATGTGCTACAACATGATCTTGCAGGATAAGCGCACCGATGATGAACTGTGGGGCTTGGAAGAGCCGGTCGAAGAGAGTTTGTCACATAACCACATCTACAAAGTAGATTTGCTGGCTATGTCCGGCGAGGTGGTGGACAGTTATATCCCCATTTCGCAGAGGTTCTTTAAGTTGATGGCCAAGATGCGCCATGCAGAGGTGACTTATGATGCGCGCGATGTCAACCCGCTTGATGCCGGTCAGGACAAAAAGGTGACATGGCCCGAATGTGTTCAAAAGGTTTTGCAGGCTTACGGCGATTTTTCGATAGAGTATGCGACAATGGGCTTGAATATTCTTAATCAAGGTATTGTTGATGCTCCGCCGGCCAAGGGAAAGAGTAGCGGTGCATACTGTTTGCACGGCGAACATCCGTACATTCTGCTCAACTTCACGGGAAGTGAGGATGATGTCACGACGTTGGCACACGAACTCGGTCACGGCATACACCATGTGCTTTGCTCCGAAATCGGCGTATTGAACGATTCGACACCGACAGCGCTTGCGGAAGTGGCTTCCGAATTTGCTGAAAATCTGCTTTTCCAGCAACAACTTTCGGAGGCTGAAACGGACAGAGAAAAACTCCGTCTGTTGATTGATCGCACCGGTCGCATGATTTCGTCAATTCACAGGCAGGTTGCCTTCTTCAAGTTTGAAGAAAGGGCGCATCGTGCCAGAAAGAAGGGCGAATTGTCAACCAAACAACTCTGCCAGATTTGGACGGAAGAGATTTCGCGTTATGTGGGCGCCCCGTGTGACAAAGACGCCGAGTATCTGTGGATGGGCATCTCGCATTTGTTCCAAACACCGTATTACGTGTATTCATACGCGTTTGCGGGATTGGTGGTCAATAACCTGATTCGAGCCTATGAAAAGTGGGAAGAGGAGGGCGAACTTGAGCGTCGTGAGGCCTTTGAAGACCTTTATCTTGACATGCTGGGTAACACCGGTGTTGAAGATTTTGTCAGTCTTCTCGAACCTTTCGACATCGATGCGGAAGATCCTGACTTTTGGGCCAACGGTCTCAAGTTAATCACCAAGTACATTGATGAGATTGAGAGATTGGCCAAGAAAGAAAAACTTATTTAAAAGAAAGCGGGCTTTGTCCCGCTTTTTTTTGTTGTTGACACAAATATTTTTTAATAGTACATTCGGCGCTAGAAAAAAATTATCATAAATGTATTATTCATAAAAAAAAGTATTATTGCGTATGAAAAAGTTTGCTTTTATGTTGTTAACATTAACGCTTAGCATGATGTTGACAGGCTGCAAATGGTTTGACAGCAAGCCGATTGATCCGAAAATTATCGGCACGGGTTACATTCATCAACTTGACAATGGCATATATACCGTTGAGATCAGTGCGGTCGTCTATTGTGTGACCGAAGTTTACACATCAAAAGGAAAGGGCGATAAGCCCGTTATTTCTCAACCGATAGATGGTGCGCTTGTCACGGTTGTCTTGTTTCAAAATGCTGAGGCGGGTAGAGGCACGGGCGTCAAGTTTATTTTAGGTGAGTGGAATGAGGCACAAATTGAAGACGCATTTCGCACAAATAATACACCGGGTTTTTGTATACTGATGTTGCTTGTGGTGCTGATTATCATTTGGATGGCGTTGCTTTCAGGTAAAGAAGAAAAAGTGCCGATTGTGCGCACTTAGTATGTAAAAATTCCTCGTTGTCGTGATAGACTTCGAGGAATTTTTGTTTGAAAAACAACTAAAAATCAATGAGTTATAAAAAGGTATTATAATACCTTAAAATAATTCTTTGAAAAATAATGCATTTTTTTGTTGACAAGCGATTTTTTTTTAAGTATACAGTACCCGAATTTTAACTAATACCTTTTTTTTGGAAAGAAAAAATATGACTACATATGCTACAAAACCATCAGACATTGAGAGAAAATGGTATGTCGTTGATGCAGAAGGTGTTGTTTTGGGCCGTTTGGCAGCCGAAGTTGCGAAGATTCTTCGCGGCAAACACAAACCTTATTTTGTTCCGAATTTGGACTGCGGCGACTACGTTGTTGTGATCAATGCCGACAAGGTTAAATTGACAGGCAAGAAATTGACTGAGAAAAAATATTTCAAACATACAGGTTGGATCGGCGGTATTAAAGAAACGAATCCGGCTCGTATCTTTGCAGGCTTTCATCCTGAACAGGTTGTTGAAAAGGCTGTTGAACGCATGATTTCACGCAATCCGATGGGCCGTCAACAAATGACGAAACTCAAAGTTTATGCCGGTTCTGAGCATCCGCATACGGCACAAAACCCGGAAGTGTTGGATATTGCGTCACGTAACCCCAAAAATAAAAGGAGTGCATTATAATGGCTACAAAAAAGATTGACTCTTTAAAAGATTTGAAAGCAGCAACCAAAGAAAAAGAGGCTCCTGTTGCCGGTGCTAAGGTTGAACGCCAGGCAAAGAAAGACAAACAAGGTCGCGCATATGCAACCGGTCGCAGAAAAGATGCTGTTGCACGCGTTTGGGTGATGCCCGGACATGGCAAAATCACCATCAATTCAAAAACAATGGATGAATATTTTTCTCGTCCGGTGTTGAAGATGATTATCAATCAGCCGTTTGAAGTGACCAATCGCGCGGGTGAATTTGATGTTGTTTGCACGGTCAACGGCGGTGGTTTGTCAGGTCAGGCCGGTGCTATTAAACACGGTATTTCCCGCGCATTGAATGATTATGAGCCGGAATTGCACAGTGCTTTGAAACAAGCCGGTTTCTTGACACGTGATGACAGAACGGTTGAACGTAAGAAATACGGTAAAGCGAAGGCTCGTCGTTCGTACCAATTCTCAAAGCGTTAATCGCTTACAAGAAACGTATTTATTTTCAAACGGGGTGGAAAAATTTTCATCCCGTTTTTTTGATAAAATTATTGACAATTTGTCAAATTTTAGATAAAATGCGAGCATGATAAGATAAAACCTGTATTTCGGAGCGACCAATCAACAAAGACGAAAATCCCGAACTTTTTGATAAAAACGGCGTTGAAGCATGGGAACAAGCGGAAAAACTGCCTGCAGATGAGATGGTCTCTTTGCTGGACGGTTTTGAACAAGTGCCGGATGAAGAAAAAACACAGAGTGCTAAATTAGCGTATGAGGTTTTGAAAAATTCGATGATGACGCGTATCAATGATATGCGTGGCAAGTTGGAT
>JAGCTK010000073.1 GCA_017963715.1 Alphaproteobacteria bacterium
GGTGATGCCCCCGGTCGTCATGGAACGGAAGTTTCGTTTTTGCCAAGCCCCAAGACCTTTACGCAGGGTGAGTTTTCGTTTGAGACATTGGAGCGCGCCATCAGAGAAAAGGCTTTCTTAAACTCGGGTGTTTATTTGAAGCTGATTGATAATCGCGGCGCCGAGCGAAAAGAAGAAGATTTTCACTATGAGGGTGGTTTGTCGGCGTTTGTCGACCATTTGAACAAATCTAAAGCGCCTTTACATGACAACATTATTGCTTTTCAGGGCGAAGAAAACGGTATCACGGTGGAAGTTGCCATGCAGTGGACGAATGCCTATAACGAGAGCATGCTTTGCTTTACAAACAACATTCCGCAAAAAGACGGCGGCACACACTTGGCCGGTTTCAGAGGCGCCTTGACCAGATCGGTCAACAACTATATTTTGGAAACAGGCTTACTCAAAAAAGAAAAAGCCGTCATCACGGGTGAAGATATGCGCGAGGGCTTGACCTGTGTTTTGTCCGTCAAGGCACCCGATCCGAAGTTTTCATCCCAAACCAAAGACAAACTTGTGTCTTCAGAAGTTCGTCCCGTTGTGGAAGGCATTGTCGGCGAAAAATTGAAAGAATGGCTTGATGAGCACCCGAACGAATCCAAAATCATTGTCGGCAAAATCGTCGAGGCAGCCACGGCGCGTGAAGCCGCTCGCAAGGCTCGTGAGTTGACACGACGCAAAGGTGTTTTGGATATTTCGTCTCTTCCCGGCAAATTGGCCGATTGTTCCGAAAAAGATCCGGCTTTGTCTGAAGTGTTTATCGTTGAGGGAGATTCGGCAGGCGGATCGGCCAAGCAGGGCCGTGACCGCAAAAATCAGGCCATTATGCCGTTGCGTGGTAAAATTTTGAATGTTGAACGTGCACGTTTTGACAAGATGCTGAATTCGGCCGAAATCGGCACGATTATCACGGCCTTGGGTACCGGTATCGGCCGTGATGATTTTGATGCCGATAAATGCCGCTATCACAAAATTGTGATTATGACCGATGCTGATGTTGACGGTGCGCACATCAGAACACTTCTTTTAACATTTTTCTATCGTCAAATGCCTGAACTCATTGAGCGCGGATATGTTTATATCGCACAGCCGCCGCTTTATAAGGCCAAACGCGGCAACTCGATTATTTACCTCAAAGATGATCGCGAAATGGAAGAATATTTAATCAGCGGCGGCACGGATGAGGCTGTTTTGGAAAGAACAAACGGCGAAAAAATCATGGGCCAAGATTTGGTTGAACTTGTTCGTCAAACAATGAAAGCCAAGGCATTGCTGACAACGCTTTCGATTAAGGCTCCCGAAAAGATTTTGGAACAAATGGCTGTTTACGGTTTGTTTAATCAAAATATTATCAATGACAGAACTGCTCTTGAGGGAGTGCTTGAAAATGTTGTGGCAAAACTCAACGAACACGAGGCCGAATACGACAAAGGATGGAAGGCAGAGATTTTGCCTGACGGATCGGTTTCGTTCAACCGTACGCTTCGCGGTGTGA
>JAGCTK010000074.1 GCA_017963715.1 Alphaproteobacteria bacterium
GCTATGAACGCATGTTTAAAGTGTATCATAAAGGGTGGTTTATGGGCACCCTGAACGGCTGAAAATTTATTTTGACTAAGTGATTGATTTTGCGTGATAAAAAATTTTGCAATTTTTCAAAAAAAGTGTTGCATTTAAACCACCCTTTAAATTGTACACCTTAAACGCCAAAAAATAACGTGATTTCAAATAGATATAAAAATACAATCATTTTAAAATATATCACCAACCGAATAGCATTTGTTTTTGTGTTCAATCATCTCAAACGGCCTCTTAAATGCCGGATAATATAACAGATTATCCTAAATTAGAACTTTTTGTTATATTGCAAATTGCGCACATACCTTTATGATATGCACTGGTCAATACATCAAGGGGAACAACCATGAACGAACGTGATGGACTTGTCGGACTTGACTTTTCACCGGACTGTAATTTGGCGCGCTATTTAAGGAGTATTAAAAAATTTCCGATTTTATCGCCGCAGGAAGAATACGAACTTGCAGTGCTTTATCAACAAACACATGACCAAAAAATTGCCTACAAACTGATTACGTCACATCTCAAACTTGTGGTTAAAGTCGTGTCGCACTATAAAGGTTATGGTCTGCCGATATCCGAGATGATTTCGGAAGGCACGCTCGGCTTGATGTCCGCGCTTGACAAATTTGAGCCTCAAAAAGGCTTTCGCTTTTCGACTTATGCGCTTTGGTGGATCAAAGCCGCCGTTCAAAAACACATCATCAACTCATGGTCACTTGTCAAACTCGGCACCACCGCCGCACAAAAAAAATTGTTTTTTAATTTGCGCAAAATCAAAAACAAACTCAATTTAATCGATGATCGCGATATGACAGAACCCGTCCTTCACGATATTGCGCGCTCACTTGAAGTCTCGGTTCAGGATGTCAAAGAAATGAACACACGCATGCAGTCGCATGACGGCTCGCTCAACACACTGCTCGGCGATTCGTCGGACACGGGGGCAGAATGGCTCGATTTTATTTCGGATTCGCGGCCGAATCAGGAAGAATCTTTGGCACAAATCGAAACATTTCACTATCGCAAGAAATTGTTCAACGAAGCATTGCATGTTTTAACGCCGCGCGAAAAAGAAATTTTGTTTAAAAGGAGGTTGACCGACAAAGCCGTCACGCTTGAAGATTTGAGCAAATCGTATCACATCTCAAAAGAGCGCATACGCCAAATAGAACTCAATTCCATCAAAAAAATCAGCCGTGCCGTCGGCGCGTTGCAATGATATTTAGTCCGTATCGTCGTCCGTTTGGCCGTAAGTGGCTTGAGAAGCGGCTATAATCACCTCAAACAGGTGCTTGGCCAACTGTCTGTTGCGGATTTTATAATAAGCACGTACCAACTCGATTGTTTCTTGCCGTTGCATCGGATCGACCGAGATGGTATCCTGTTTTTCGTGAAATATGGCTTGCCCGTCATCAGTATTGAGCATCATCGGACTTTGTTCTTCAATACCGGCATCCATATCCGCAAAGAAAAAATCCATCGAAACATTCAAAACGCGACTGATATCCCACAAACGACTCGCGCCGACACGGTTGTACCCTTTTTCATATTTTTGCACCTGTTGAAAAGTCAACCCGAGGATGTCGGCCATTTTTTGTTGGCTCATACCCAACAATTTGCGACGCAATTTAATCCGCGCACCAACGTGCACATCCACCGGATTCGGCGCACCTTCCGCCAACCGCCCGCGAATTGATTTTGCTTGCTTTTGTTCCATCTGATCAGTCCGTCTCTTTTTGTTATTTTTCTGTAGTATATAAACGGTTGTGTTCAAATGTCAACCATCTTATTTTAGTTTGCATTTTGAAATCACAAAAAACTTATTGACAAGGCATCAAAAATATGTATATTTCACTCAAACATTTCATCAACTTAGTAAAAAAGAGAATATAAAAATGGCAAAAGCAGTTAAAGTTAAAGTCAAATTAGAAAGCAGCGCCGGTACGGGCACTTTTTATCTGGCAGAAAAGAATCCGAGAACTCATCCTGAAAAATTAACTTTGAAAAAGTATGATAAAAAATCAAAGAAGCACGAAGAGTTCGTTGAGAAAAAATTGAAGTAATGCTTCAAGTTTTTTGTTCAATTATTTGAAAACGTCACGACGGCGGTTTGGCAAAGCAGTCTATAGTTGTTTTAGAATCGCAAGTCGTGATGGGTTTCGAAAGAAAATTATTTTGAAATACAGTTGAGATATACAAAGGTGGCTTTAGCGGTTTAATTTGAGCGGTCTTGGAATCGAGCATCGCGAAGATTGGCGGAGCCCCAAACCGTCGAGGAACAACGAAGTTGCTGACTGTTTTCTAAAAAGAATTATTTTGAAAACATAGTGTAGATATGGAAAGGTGGCAGAGCGGTTTAATGCAGCGGTCTTGAAAACCGTCGAGGGCGCGAGCCCTCCGGGAGTTCGAATCTCCCCCTTTCCGCCATTAAAACAAAAATCCTCCCTTTGTGGAGGTTTTTTGTTTTAATCGTAGGAGATTTGAACGCCCGAGCAAGGGAGTTCGGAAACAAGCGAAAGGCACACATTGTGTGCCGGTCAACCTTGGTTGATGAGCGAAGTTGAGCAAGTATTGCTGTGCAATACGCGCTCCATCACCCCTTTAACATCTGTCATCGCAGAATTTGAACGCCCGAGCAAGGGAGTTCGGGAACAAGCGAAAGGCACACATTGTGTGCCGGTCAACCTTGGTTTGTGTTGATTTCTTTAATAACCTGACTAAGATCCACATCAAGATAATTTGCAATCAACAAAATCGTATATAATGACGGATGCTGTGTAAAATTCTCAATGTATAAGATTGAACTTTTGCTCATACCCGTATCTTTTGCCAATTTATACTGGCTGATGCCTTTTTTAATGCGTTCTTCACGCAGAACGGCCACAATTTGATTACTGATTTCTTGCGCATCTCTTTTATTCATACTCTTAATATAAGACACTTGACATATTATGAATAGTTCTGTATAATGAACTAATAACAAAACTAACTTTATTTAAGGAGTAAATTGATGAAAAAATCATTTTTTGTTTTGGGTTTAATGCTCTTTCATGCGGTTTCATTCAATTGTTTTGCTGAAAGCCAAAAGTATTACGATGAAGACGGTCAGTTATTTAAAGAAGATAACGGAAGCATTGTTATACTCTATACATATAATCAAAAAGGTCAAAATGATACGGCAACATATTATGATTCGACGGAATATGCTACAAACAGTAATCCTGTTCCGACACAGCAGTATCGTTTTGGCTATGATGAAAATGGGCACCTTGAAACAGAGACAAACTATAAAGGACAATATAATATTGAGCATGATATAGTGAATTTACAACATCGGTACACATACAACGGAGACCATATTGAGACAAAGACTCTTTATAATAAACATGGGACACCTACTTCGCTTTATAAATATACTTATGAAGAAAATGGCGATATCGTTCGGATTCAATATACAGGAGAAAATATCACAAGCGCTAATCCCGTTCCGACACAGCAGTATCGTTATAGTTATGATGAAGACGGCAAAATGATATCTTCTAAGTATTATGGTAATGTAGAATCTATCGAAAGTAATATACCGACTTCTGAAGAAATATATACCTATCAGTATGATAAATACGGAAATGTCACAGCAATGTATATAAACGGTGTATTAAGTTCATCTAATGTTTATGATCCAAAATATTTACACAATCAGTGGCTTGCCAATCGCAAATTAATATACACCATTGAAGAGGCCCGTCAAGCCGTTGAAGCGGCCGGCACCGATACGGTCAACTTTAGAATAAGGTACAAATAATTATCCTCTTTTTCACAAAAAATACCCGCGCGGGTGTTTTTTATTGTTAATCTTGCGTCATTTCAAAGCGTTGTTATATTTTGTTTTTTTTGTTGTATTTTGTTTTGATCTGTCGTATAAAGAGGCAGGTTTAATCAATTTTTAAAAGAGATAAATATGGCAAATCCGATTGATACAAAAGTCATCAGCAAATTGGCTGAAATCTTAAACAAATCTAATTTGACGGAACTTGAATACGAAGATGAAACCGTGCGCATTTCACTGGCACGCCAAAACGGAATGCCTGCTTATGTGCCGGCGCTTTCTTCCGAGGTTGTGCCTGCCGTTGAAACCAAAGAACCTGAGGCCAAAGACTTGCCCCACGAAGTCGAAAGTTTAATCAATGATTATCGCAACGATGAAAACGCCGTCAAATCACCGATGGTCGGTGTTGTCTATTTGGCGCCCAATCAATCAAGCCCCGATTTTGTAAAAGTCGGTGA
>JAGCTK010000075.1 GCA_017963715.1 Alphaproteobacteria bacterium
CTCAAAAATCAGTTTTTTACCTGTTTTCTTGGTCATCAAATTCGGGATTTTGACCGTTCCGATATCATCTTTGGCGGCGTGATGCGTGCACGATTCGGATATCAAAATTTTATCTCCGTCTGCTAAATCATTCAGCATTTTCGCACCTTCGACAAATGCCTTCAAATCGCCTTTCATCCGTGCCATCAAAATCGAAAAAGTCGTGCATTTAATCGACCGCGGCGTCAAATCCGTCATCAATTTCACAACCTGTGAATCGCACACCACCAAATCGGGCGGCGTTTTCAAATCATCCAAAATTTTTGCATAATCCGTTTCTTTGGTGACAATTACCGTTTGATTATGGTCCAAACAATCGCGGATGGCTTGCACTTGCGGCATAATCAACCGCCCCTTCGGCGCCTCGGTATCAATCGGCACAATCATCACAACCTTACCGCCTGATTTGACTAAATCTCCCAGCATCGCAGGCGGTGCTAAAACGTCATCGGGGCAAATATTCAAAAGTGCCGCTTGCACCAAATGGACGACCTCATCTCGTTTTGATGTATCACAGGCATTCAACACAAGCGCATCATCTTTTTCATAAGGCGCAAAATCTCCCTCCCGATTGATGATTTTAATCAGCGGAATATTCTTTTTTTGAACCTGTTCAACCAATTCGTCAGCCGTGCCATCCGTTTTTGACACAACTATTGCGACATCGGCGCGTTCCAAGGCTTCCATTGTCTTTTGCATTCTTTTTTCGGCCAGCGCGCTTTGGTCGTCAAAACCGGCCGTATCGAGCCATAACACGGGCCCGAACAGATGTAATTCCTGCGCTTTTTCGACCGTATCCGTTGTCGTGCCGGCCATATCCGACACAATCGACACATTTTGTCCGGTCATCAAATTCAAAAAAGACGATTTACCGGCATTGACTTTGCCCAAAATAGCAATCTGAAGTCTTAAACCTTTCGGTGTACTTTGCATCTTTTATTTTCCTTTTGCTAAAGTTAAAATCACCTCGTGCGCCAGCATCAGTCCCATCACGGCCGTCACGGTCGACATCGAGCCCAAAACGGCTTTGGCGCCGTTTTCCCCTGCAATCAGCGGCTTATCGATTGCCGTTGTCTGCTCAAACGAGGCCACACATTTGACGTTTGTAATATCAATACCGCGTTCTTTCAAATTTTTTCTAATTTTTTTTGCCATCGGACAATAAAGCGTTTGTGACAATTTAACCGTTTTAAGTGCCGAAATATCTGTTTTAAGCGCCGCACCCATAGCCGAAATAAACGGAATTTTTTGGGCTGCCAAAAACGCCATCATTTCGCATTTTTCTTTGATACTGTCAATGGCATCAACAGCAAAATCAATATGCGTATCAAAAATCTCATTTAGGTTTTTAGCATCAACAAACGTATCTTTTATTTCCACCACACAATCCGGATTGATATTTTTCACACGTACTTTGGCAACATCCGTCTTTTTAAGGCCGATTGTTGTATCCAACGCCAAAATCTGCCGATTGATATTGGTGATATCAAACCGGTCAAAATCAACCAAAATCAAATGTCCGACACCCGCGCGTGCCAAAGCTTCGAGCGCATAACCGCCGACCGCTCCCAGTCCGACAACAGCCACCGTTGCCGATTGCAGTTTTTTTAAGCCATCATCACCTAAGAGCAAAGCCGTGCGCATAAATCGGTTATCAGTCATCAATCAAAGCCTCCAACGCGTTAAGATATAGTTTATCTGCCGTTTCTTTTTCATCTTTTTGCAAAACTTTGGCAATATTTTTAACCAGTTCTTCCAAATCTTCAACATCCGACTGATACGGCGCGTCGCTTTCAATCAACAATCTGTCTTGCGCAATTGATTTTAAGATATCATTGGCATTTTTTTTACCCCAAAATTTTTGATTAACGGCAAAATAAAATCCGAATTTTTGCAGTTGCGCCGCCCGTTCTTTTGAGCCGCTGAACGAATGAAAAACACTGTTTTGCGGCAACAAGGCATCATATTTTTGCATCACATCATCTGCTTTGACGGTATGCAACAGAAGCGGCCGATGATAGCGCCGTGCCAAGTCAAGTTCAATATCAAAAACTTTTTTTTGGGCAGTCACATCCGTATTTTTGAGCCTGTCAAATCCGCATTCCCCGATAAGCGCTGCCGGAAATTCCTCTAAATACGCTTCCAAATCATGCTCAAATGTTGCACCAAACTCATCGACGTACCACGGATGCAATCCGAATGCCGGCACAACCCGAAACGCAAAATTGCGTGCAAATTCAGCCACAATCGGCCAATCACGAACATGCGCGGACACACAAACACATTTTTCGACGCCCGCTTTTTTAAGGCGTGCCATCAATTCTTGCGGCTCTTGCTTAAAATCTGCCAAATGGATATGCGTATCAAAAAATTGCATACAATAACTGCTCCGAGATTGTGCATTATTCAGTCAATCTCTGATAGCACCGATGCACCTTGAAGTCAATTTATTTTTTACCGAGCGATACTCTCGCATAAAAAATCTTGATTTATTTTAAAAAAGTGCTTGCATTTGCATTTTTTTGTGGTATATGACTTGACAACAACAAAAAATTATTTCGGTGGGGTTTGGTCACAAACCCCGCTGATTTTTTTTCAAAGGCAAAAAATATGGGTAACAAAACGCTTGAAAACATCATCACGCCCGTTGTGGAAAGTATGGGTTATGAGGCTGTCCGCATCAGTTTGAACGGCCAAGTCAGACAAACGCTCCAGGTGATGATTGATGTCAATAACGGGTCACGCGAAATCACGGTTGATGATTGTGCCAAAGTCAGTCGTGCGCTTTCCAAAGTATTGGATGAAAAAGACCCTTTACCAAATCAATACACACTTGAGGTCAGTTCCCCCGGTATTGATCGTCCTTTAACAAAGCCGCAACATTTTGCGCGTTTCAAAGGCTATCATGCCAAACTTGAAACAACCGAAATCGTTGACGGTCGCAAACGCATCAAAGGTCAGATTTTAGACGTTGATGCCAGCAATCATGTCCACATGTTGATGGACAACAAAGAATACGTCGTAGATTTTGCCAACATTGCAAAGGCCAAATTGGTGTTTGATGATGCGCTCTTAAATGATGCGTCCGCCGATTTGCCCGACGACACACAGTTTTAACTTTTTTAACAAAAAACAGAGGTAAACCAAATGGAAAACATTGAAAACATGCCAAGACCTGAAATCGTGCTCGTTGCCGATGCTGTCGCGCGCGAAAAAGATATTGACAAAGAAGAAGTTTTTGAAGCAATGGAAGTGGCCATTCAAAAGGCCGGCCGTTCGCGCTACGGTGCAGAACACGATATTCGTGCCACGATCGATCGCAAAACGGGTGCCATTTCATTAGAGCGTTATCGCGAAGTGATGGCCGATGATGCCGAAATTGAAAATGAGGCGGCACAATTACACTTAAGTTTTGCCAAACGCATCAAGCCCGATGCCAAAGTCGGTGAGTTTATCATTGATGCCTTACCGCCGATTGATTTCGGACGTATTGCCGCGCAAACAGCCAAACAGGTCATTGTGCAAAAAGTTCGTGATTCCGAGCGTCGCCGTCAGTTTGAAGAATACAAAGAAAAAATCGGTACCATCGTCAGCGGTACGGTCAAACGTGCAGAGTTCGGCAGTGTTGTTTTGGATATTGGCAAAACCGAAGCTGTCTTGCGTCGTGATGAAATGATTCCGAGAGAAAAATTCAAAGTCGGCGATCGTGTCAGAGCCTATGTTTTGGATGTTAGACGCGAAACACGCGGACCTCAAATCTTCTTGTCCCGTACATGCCCCGAATTTATGGCCAAACTCTTTACCTCCGAAGTGCCCGAAATTTATGACGGCATCATCGAAATCATGGGTGTTGCGCGTGATCCGGGCTCTCGCGGTAAAATTGCCGTTAAGGCCAATGATGTCACCATCGATCCGGTCGGCGCTTGCGTCGGTTTGCGCGGCATTCGTGTCCAAGCCGTCGTCACGGAACTTCAGGGTGAAAAAATCGACATTGTGCCTTATTCCGAAGACAGAGCACAATATTTGGTTGCCGCATTGGCACCGGCCGAAGTTTCAAAAGTTGTGATTGATGAAGAAAGCGGCCGTATGGAAGCCGTTGTTCCGGAAGAACAATTTTCCATCGCTGTCGGCAGACGCGGCCAAAATGTCAAATTGGCATCCCAACTCTTGCACTCGGATATCGATGTTTTGACCGAGGCCGAAGAGCAAGAACGTCGCGCAAATGAAAACAAGATTCGTTTAGATCGCTTTATGAATGCCTTAGACGTGGATGACATGATTGCCCACTTGCTTATTGCCGAAGGCTTCACAACGGTTGATGAAATCGCCGAAGTTGAGTTAAGCGAACTTGCCGAGATTGAAGGTTTTGACGAAGATATCGCAACCGAACTTCAAAACCGAGCCAAAGAATTTGTCACCAAACGCAATGCCGAATTTGAAGACAAAATCAAATCATTGGGTGTGGATGACAGTTTGCGCTCGTTTGAAGATTTGGACCAGGATACCATCTTGAAATTGGCCGAAAACAACATCAAAACGCTTGATGATTTGGCCGATCTTTCAAGTGATGAACTCGTTGAAATCTTGGGTGAAGGCGCCATGCCTGTAAGCGAAGCCAATCGCATCATCATGGCTGCACGTGAACATTGGTTTGATGACGAGAAAACAGAATAGTTTAGACAACCGCGGTTGATAGATATGACACACCAAAAGACCAGAAAATGCATTGCCTCCGGCGAGATTAAGCCCGCTGACGAACTCTTGCGCTTTGTCAAGACGGACGGCTCGCATTTTGTGCCCGATTTTGATAAAAAGCATGACGGGCGCGGTCTTTATGTGTCAAATTCAAAAACCATGTTGCACAAAGCGCTCGAAAAAAATATGTTTATCAAATCAATTCACCTGTTTTTGCAAATCCCTCAAAATTTTGAACAACAGGTGACAGACCTTTTATATCGGCAAGGTCTTGATGGTTTGAAAACGGCTCAAAAAGCCGGCGCTTTAGAAACCGAGCCTAAGCAAATTGAAAAAAGTATTTTGCAAAATCGGGCAGCCTTTATTGTTCAAGCCTCCGATGCCGACAACGATATAAGGCCCACTTCTGACAATACGCTTGATGTGATTTCTGTTTACACCTCTCAAGATTTGTCTCAAGCGCTCGGAGGGCAAAATACCGATGCAATTTCGGTTATCAAATGCGATATGGCACAAAAAGTATATCAACACATTAAACGGTATCAAACCTTTATTGAAAATTGATTTTGGAGAAAATATTGATGGCAGACGATCAAACAAAAACAAAACTCACATTATCATTAAAACCGACTCTGACTTTAAAAAACCCTGTCAAACCAAATGTCGACAGCGGTAAAAAAGTCATTCAGGTTGAAGTGCGAAAAAAGCGCACGACTTCGGCATCTCAAACATCCGAAGCCCCGAAAGAGTTGGATGAAGCAACGGCTCAAAAGCTCAAACTGATTGCCACGGCAAAACAGCACGAGGCCATCCGTCAACAACAGGAAGCCGAAAAAGAAGTTGTGCGTCAACAAATCAAGGCCGAGCAACAGCGCAAAGCAGAAGAACTTGAAGAGCAAAAAAATCTTGAGCGCAAAAAGCAGGAAGAACTCGAGCGCAAAGAAAAAGCCGCCAAAGAAAAAGAAAAAGCATTTGCATCCTCGTCTGCCAAACCTCAAAACACCGATGAAAATGCTTATAAAAAAGAGAAAAAACATGATTTTGACGATGACGAAGACGATTCGGATTATAAAAAAGACAAAAAGAGCGATACGTCATCCAAACCGATGACCAAAGAAGAAACATTTGAGCAAGAACGTCGCAAAATTCAAAAACGCACTTTTGAGCAGCCTCGTCGCAACAACAAAATCAATCTCAATTCGTATATGCAAGATGACGATGATGACGATGATTTCGGTGCGCCTCGTCGCCATTATAAAAAGAAACAACCCAAACCGCAGGTTCAAAACACACAACCGCAAGAAAAAATCATCAAAGAAGTCATTATTCCCGAGGTGATTACGGTCCAAGAGTTGGCTGCACGTATGGCCGAAAAAAGCGCGGATGTTATCAAAAAATTGATGGCCTTGGGTGTGATGGCCACCATCAATCAGCCGATTGATGCCGATACAGCACAAATCGTGGTTGAAGAAATGGGCCACAAGTTCAAGCGCGTGGCCGACAGCGATGTCGAAGAAGGTTTGCAAGGCCCGAAAGATACCGTCGATGAGTTACAGCCGCGTGCACCGGTCGTGACCGTTATGGGACACGTTGACCACGGAAAAACCTCTCTGCTTGATGCCCTGCGCGAGACAAAGGTTGCCGCCAAAGAAGCCGGCGGTCTCACGCAACATATCGGTGCTTATAAGATTGAGGTCAAAAACGGGCAAAAAATCACATTTATCGATACACCGGGCCATGAAGCCTTTTCCGAAATGCGCGCAAGAGGCGCTAAAGTAACAGATATCGTGGTGTTGGTAGTTGCCGCCAACGACGGCATCATGCCCCAAACGATTGAGGCCATTCGTCATGCACAAGCCGCCGAAGTGCCGATTGTGGTTGCCATCAACAAAATCGACTTGCCGGGTGCCGATCCGATGCGCGTCAAAACCGAGTTGTTGCAACATGGTATCGCGGTTGAAGAAATGGGCGGCGAAAGTTTATGTGCCGAAGTGTCCGCCAAAAAGCGCATCAACATCGATAAACTTCTTGAAGCCATTTTATTACAGGCCGAAATTTTAGATTTGAAAGCCAACCCCAACCGCAAGGGCGAAGGTTCGGTCATTGAGGCCAAAATGGAAAAAGGACGCGGAAGTGTCGCAACTGTTTTGGTTCAAAACGGCACATTAAAAATCGGTGATATTTTGATTGCCGGCAAAGAATGGGGACATATCCGCGCGATGTTCAACGAGCACGGCAAAAAAGTGATGGAAGCCTTGCCTGCCACGCCGGTTGAGGTCTTGGGCTTACAAGGCACACCATCCGCAGGTGACAATTTTGTGGTTGCCAAAGACGAAACCCAAGCCAAAGAAGTCACGGCATATCGTATCCGAAAAGAGCGCGATGCCAAACTCGTCAAAAGTGCCAAATCAGCCATGGAACAAATGCTTGACAAGATTAAATCCGGCGAAGAAAAACATTTGGCCGTCATCATCAAGGCAGACGTTCAAGGTTCAGCCCAAGCGATTGAAGGCGCTATCACAAAATTCTCAAACGATGAAGTTTCGGTTCAAATTTTGCATTCGGCGGTCGGTCCGATTTCCGAATCCGACGTCACGCTGGCCAAAGCATCCAACGCCTTTATCATCGGCTTTAATGTTCGTGCCAATCCGCATGCGCGTGATATGGCACGTCGTGACGGCATTGATATCAAATATTATTCCATCATTTATGATGTGGTGGATGATGTCAAAAAAGGTTTGGAAGGCCTGCTTTCACCTGAAATCAAAGAAAAGATTTTGGGTTATGCCGAAATCCGCAACGTCTTTAACATCACCGGCGTCGGTAAAGTCGGCGGTTGTATGGTCACCGAAGGTCTTGTCAAACGCGGTGCAAAAGTCAGATTATTGCGTGATAACGTTGTTATTCATGACGGCAATCTGGCTCAACTCAAGCGTTTCAAAGAAGATGTCAAAGAAGTGCGTGAAAGTTATGAATGCGGCATGAGTTTTGAAAATTATAACGATATTCAAGTCGGCGATTATATCGAGTGTTATGAACTTGAGACAATCGCAGCGAAATTATAGGAGGTTATGATGCTTCAAAAAGAACCTTCACAGCGTCAGTTGCGCGTTGCGCAAGAAGTCAAGCGTGTGATTACGTCCGTTTTGGAAAAAGGCAATTTGCGTTCCGAAGAAATTCGCCAATCTTTGATTACGGTAACCGAGGTTCGCGTTTCGCCTGATTTAAAATATGTCACCGTCTATATCATGACCTTAAACGGCAAAAACTTGGGCCTTGTGCTTGAAATGCTGACCGCCGAAAAAGGCGTCTTTAAAAAAGAAATCGCAACCAAACTCCGGTTGCGATACACGCCTGACATCACGTTTCGGGCCGATGATACATTCGCCGAAGTTGACCGGATTGAAAAACTCTTAAAGCACCCGAAAGTTGCGCGTGATTTGCAAAAATCAGAAGAATAATTTTTCAAATACAGGTCTATACAATACCGTTTTTGAATGGTACTTTTTTGTTTGACATTTTAGACGGCAGATATATGATAATAAATATCTAATCATTGTATTGCACTGAGCCTGCTTCACCATTTCGGATAATATTTTTTAGAAAGAGACAATATTATGAAATACGAGACAATAGCAAAACTTCTTACAATGTTTATTGTCAGTAAGAAAAAAAGAAAAGAAATACGTTCAAAATTGATCGTTTACTTATATTGCCGAAAATACTGTCCGCAAATTTTAAAAAATGCCAAAAAAATCGGTACGCATTTTTGGTGTCGCAGCCCTTCTACATGCACACCCAACACGTATATAGGCAACGATGTGTCTTTCAACGGGATGCGTATGGAGGGTGACGGAAAAGTTGTTTTTGGTAATCATGTTCATACCGGTACAGAATGCTTAATCATTACGCGTTCTCATAATTACGAAGGAACAGAAATTCCGTATGATTCGACCCATATTTATAAGGATATATTGATTGCGGATTTCGTATGGATTGGTTCAAGAGTGACTATTTTACCGGAAACGGAAATAGGTGAAGGTGCCATTATTCAGGGAGGTAGCGTTGTACACGGAAAAATCCCCCCTTATGCCATTGCCGGCGGAAATCCGGCGACGGTTTTCAAATATCGTAACAAAGAGCACTTCTTACAACTCAAAGCACAAAAAAAATATCATTTTCCTGATGATGATTAATGAAAATATATATCGATACATCGATTGACACATGTATAACGGGCATTTTTTTTTGCGTATACGGTTTATCTTAATCGTTGCGTGAAGAAATTTTAATGATCGCGCGTGATGATAAAACGCGCGAGATCTTTCAGCGTTTCAGCCTTATTTCCGAAGATTTCCAAGGCATCAATCGCCTCATCCGTCAAACGCGTTTCGATTTTGATTGCTTCATCAAGCCCCAAAACCGACACAAAAGTCAATTTATTTTGCGCGGCGTCTTTTTGAAGTGTCTTTCCCACTTTTTGCTGATCGCCGCAAGCATCCAATATGTCATCTGAGATTTGGAATGTTTGGCCGATTTTACGGGCATAAGTTTGAAGTGCCGTCATACTTTTTTCATCCGCACCGCCGATGATGGCGCCGGCTTCACAAGCATATTTAAGCAAGCATCCCGTCTTCATTTTTTCGATATTTTCAATCAAATCCAAAGGTTCTTCGACATTGGTTGCATTTTCTGCATACAAATCAAGCATTTGTCCGGCAACCATGCCGCAAAATGCCCCCGCCCCTTGTGACAATGCCGTGACAAGTTTTGCTTTGACCTCACTATCATACATTGTGCGTCCCAAAATTTCAAACGCATATGTCAACAATCCGTCGCCTGCCAAAATAGCCGTTGCCTCATCAAATGCCACATGGCATGTCGGCTTGCCGCGCCGCAACGTATCATTATCCATCGCCGGCAAATCATCATGAATCAGCGAATAGGTATGCAACATTTCGAGTGACACCGCCGCACCAAAAGCAAAATCCTCATCTTTGCCGAAGAGTTTGGCACATTGTGTTGTCAAAAACGGACGAATACGTTTTCCGCCGTTTAAAACCGAATATTCCATTGCTTCCACAACGCGTTTTTCGTGCCCGTTCGGCTTGGCAAAAAGCGCCGGTAATTTGGCATTAAATCGTGCGGAAAAATCCAAAAGTTGTTGCTGTATATTACTCATCTGCCATGTCCTTTTCATCAAGGGATGACACTGTCAAATTGCCGTCTTTATCCTGCTCGATTTTTTCAACTTTGAGTTCGGCATTTTTCAATTTCTCTTCGCAAAATTTTTTAAGTTTCGTTGCTTTTTCATAGGCTTCAACCGCATCATCCAATTTGATTTGGCCTGTTTCCAATTCTTTGTCAATGGATTCAAGTCCGCTCATTGCATCTTCAAACGTTAAGTTTTTCAAATCATCACTTTTCATTTCAAACTCACTTTCTTGAGTGTTTTTCAATATTGTATAAACAAATTGGCATATTCAAAACATTTTTTCAAGCATTATTTTAAGGTTGTCAGAGAACAAAATAAGGAAACGATATGTCTATTAAGCAAACAGTTAAAATTTTTAAGGCGCTTGCCAATATCAAAAGACTTGAAATCCTCTTTTATTTGCGCCATACTGAACTGTCTGTCGGGATGCTCGAAAAAAAACTTAAATTGTCGCAGTCGTCGCTCTCTCAGCACTTGGCCGTTTTACGTCAAGCCGAGATTGTCAGCACCAGACGATTGGCTCAAAGTATTTTTTACCGTCTGACAGATAATAATGTTAAACAAATACTCAATATTTTTGAAAAGGATACCGATTAAAAAATGTCAAAAATCACTTGGCCCGCCGGCACGTTATTGGCGCCTGTTCCGCCGGCTTTGATATCATCCGGAACTATGGAAAAACCAAATGTGATGACAGCCGCTTGGACGGGTGTTATTGCATCCGAACCCGCGATGACATATGTTTCCATTCGGCCCAGCCGTTACTCGCACGAGATTATTTCCAAAACCAAAGAATTTGTCATTAACCTGCCTGATATTTCCCTTGCACGTGCCACCGATTTTTGCGGTGTCAAATCCGGTCGTGATATTGACAAGTTTCAATCTTGCGGTTTAACACCTTTGGCGTCTTCAAAAATAAACACGCCTCAAATCAAAGAATGCCCCATCTCACTTGAATGCCAAGTCACCGAAATTCGCACTTTCGGCACGCACGATATGTTTATTGCCAAAATCATCGCCGTTGATATTGACGACAAATACTTAAGTGACAAGGGAGCCTTTAACATTCAAAAGGCAAACTTGCTGGCTTATGCCCATGGATTCTATTACACATTGGGCCGCAAAATCGGCAAATTCGGTTTTTCGGTCGAAAAAAAGAAAACGATTCGAAAACGTCGCCAAAGGCAAGCGCAAAAAGATACACACTAAAAGTGTATAAATCATAAATCAGGTTGCAACACTTCCAAACCTTCGTATAATATGTTAAGGTAAAGTATCTTTTTTTTGGAGAAGGTGTGATGATAAGATTCATTGTCAAGTTGTTTAAAATTTTATTTATTCTGGCTATTTGGGCAGCAGCCGGTGCGGGCGCCGCATACTATTTCGGCAGTCAGCCTGATGTCACATATTATCCCGACGGCAAAACAAAAAGTTCAGTTTCGCGCAAATGGTTTATCCCGAACGGCTCTGCATCTTATTATCGTCCCGATGGCACATTGTCCCGGCAGTGCACTTTTGTTGACGGCAAACAAACCGGCGAAGCCACAATTTATTTTGCCGGTCAACCTGTCAAAACACGTTACCAAGACGGACAACTCACCGGAGCTGCTGATTTCGGCAATATCGCATTTTTAAAAGACAAACCGGTGCCATCCGTCACCTTTTTACCAAATCGCGGGCTCGAACTTGTGTTTGCACAGGATGATATGCGCCTCCAACTCAAAGCCAATCGCGTTTGCGCGGATGATTCGCTCATCGCCCGCCTTCAGGCATATGCCGATACTTTGGATAAAAAACAACTCAAATTGGTGCTTGAATGTTTAAAACTCCAAAACTTATCATGGGATCAAAATCAAGCCTCATGTCACATGCAGGGTGAATATCTTTATCCTGCCTTGGCAAGTGATATATCCGTCAGTTGCGACGTACCCTACGACAATCAGGATCTTTTAACCGGTATTGAGATACTTTCCGTTCAAGGTTCCTACGTTTTAGACCAGGATAAACTTTCCTTTGATATTTTTGATCCGCACAAATCAACCAGCAAATTCTTTGTTTCCTACCGCGGCATTGCGCCTATTGTCAAAAGTATATCCGAAACACTCATCAATGAGAATGCGGATGATTACGTACCCAACATTTTAACTGCCATTTTACAAAATCTCACATCCTCTGATGCTTATGTGATGCTTAATAATCAAAAAATTTGGGACATTTCCGGTGACTTTAATTTGATGAACGGTTTTTCCGACCCTTATTATATTTCTTCTTATATGGATCAACAAATCACGTCTCAGTGGAAAGTTACCTCATCAGGCATCAACTTAAAAGTTCTATACCCCGTTTCCAAAAAGCCGATGTTACTTTTTGGTCTCAATGTTGATGAAAGTTTCAAAGAAAATTACCACACACTGATGCAAGACATCATCAATGTGCTCGCTGAAAATATCCACATCAACGATGGGGAGAGCACCGAACAAAAAGTGCTTTCAAATGACATATCCTCATTTGCCGATGATGCATCCGATTTACTTAAAAATGTCTATGCCACTTTATACAACAACAAGGGACAAAAAGTGCTTTCAGGTATCATGAGTTTCAAAAAAAATGCCGATGAGCAAGAACTTCTCGGCTCACCGCTCACCGCTTTCACCGGCAACGTCACACTTTATGACAACAACCGTCCCATACATCAAATTGCCGGTGATTTTGAAAAAGGATTTACTGTAGATGGTCAGATAGCCTCCCAGGAAGATGTATTTAATTTGGTGGGAAGTCCCGAGGTTCTGCAAGTATTTGCCGATATCGGAGAAGAACTTGATACAAAATTCGGTCCCATTGTCGACAACGGTCAACTTTTAGATGCGACCACACCTGTCGATCCGTTTTTATTCGGTTTATATCTCGGATATTCGCATGCCAAGGTTGATCCCAACATTTCCGTTCTCCGCAATCAAATTGCAACGATTGCCGACAATATTCAATCACTTTATGCAGATGCCGAAAGTTACGCTGGTTTAACCGATGATATTGCAATTGAATATGACGCCGTTCCGATTGATATGGCTGAACATGACGACGATCATATCCGCAATGTATACGGCGGTATTGTGACTATCTCCATTGATGCGGCATCTTCCGACGGTTATGATGACGAGGCTTTCATTTTAACCATTACCAATTTGCCCCAAGAGGCATGCACGGCACTTGCCTCGCATGATTGGTTTGAAGACAACGAAGGTTTCATCGGTGTAGCCGCTGTTCCTACCGGTGTTGCGGATGTGTCCTTGGCATATACCGATCAATCGTTCCAAGGCCGACCGGCCGGCACGGTTTATACCAGGGCCGAAGCCAAAAACGCATGCGGACAAACCGGAACATCTTCCGTTGCGCTCAAATTTTACTAAAAACAAACTAAAAAAGTTGAAAGGAATTTTAAAATGCTGTTTTCACTTGCTCTGTTAATATCTTATTTTGTCATCAAATCAGCCCTTGCCAATCCGGCTTGTGCAGTATGCACAATTGCGGTCGGTGCCTCGCTTGAACTTGCACGCCATTTGGGCGTTGATGACAGCGTTGTCGGTGTTTGGGCCGGTGCATTTTTAGTCTTAATCGGGTTTTGGACAATCAAATGGTTTGATAAAAAAAATTGGCATTTTGCTTACCGTGATGCCTTAATTCTTATTTTATCCGTTGCGATGATTGGTTTTATGTATATCGGAAAACTCAAATATCATGCGGAAGTTGTCGGTTTTATTTTTTATCTTGATCCGTTTTTATTCAGCGTTATCGTCGGTGCGGTCGTCTTGATTTTATCGTCCGAGTTTTATCAATGGATGAAAAAGAAAAACGGCGGACATGCTCATTTTCCTTTTGAAAAGGTTTTTGTGCCTGTTGCGTCTTTGGCCTTGGCCAGCGCCTATTTCTACTATTATCCGCTCTGCCAAAAAGTCGCCACGGATTTATACACGTTTTAACTTCCCATAAAGGAGATTAAAGATGAAAAACAAGTTTCTTATTTTAAGTTTCATCTCAATGATGACACTTTCAGAAAATGCTCTGGCC
>JAGCTK010000076.1 GCA_017963715.1 Alphaproteobacteria bacterium
ATCGACAATATTTTCCGCTTTACGCAAGCCGGCTCCGAGGTGTCCGCACTGTTGGGGCGCATTCCGTCTGCCGTCGGTTATCAACCCACATTAGGCACCGATATGGGTACAATGCAAGAGCGCATTACATCCACCAAAGACGGTTCGATTACATCCGTGCAAGCGGTTTATGTGCCGGCCGATGACCTGACCGATCCGGCACCGGCCACCACTTTTGCGCATTTGGATGCCACAACCGTTTTATCGCGTAAAATTTCCGAACTCGGTATTTATCCGGCGGTTGATCCGTTAGATTCCACCAGTCGCGTTTTGTCGCCCGAAATTGTCGGCGAAGAGCATTATCAAATTGCCCGCGGCGTACAGGAAATTTTGCAAAAATACAACTCGCTTCAAGACATTATTGCGATTTTGGGTATGGATGAACTTTCCGATGAAGACCGCCTAACCGTTGCCCGTGCGCGCAAAATTCAGCGCTTCTTGTCCCAACCGTTCCATGTAGCTGAAGTATTTACGGGCACCAAAGGCGTGTTTGTTGACCTCAAAGACACCATCAAAGGCTTTAAGGGCATTTTAGAGGGCTTGTATGATGATTTGCCGGAACAGGCATTTTACATGGTCGGCACAATCGAAGAAGCCGTTCAAAAAGCCGCAACCTTAAAAGCAGCGGGCGAATAGACATGGCAATTCGACTCGAAATTTATACGCCCGAAAAAACGTGGCCGGCCTACACGGCAGACAAAATTATTTTGCCTGTCAGCGCCGACAACTTAACCATCATCAAAGACCGCGCACCGCGTTCGCAAGTTTTGACAAGCGGCCAAATCATGGCTTTAGACGGCAACAATCATATCCAAAAAGTTTGGACAATTGACGGCGGTTTGGCCGAAATTGCCTCGGATGTTTGCAAAGTCGCAACCGAACGCGTGCAAGAAAAATAAAAAACTTTACTTTCATTTTTCACCATGATATAATTACATTCAGATAAAGAAGGTCACTTCTTTATCTGTGTCTGAAACAGGCACGGGGCTTAGCAAAGCCTTTGTGAAGAGCAGTGTCGGATAACACTGTGACAATGCTGTTTTTTGTTTTAACAAACTTCAGCAATATATCCTCGATATGTGATCGGGGAGCTTACGGGTTATGTACAGGGACGTTATGTCCTAAAGACCGTAAGAGTCATTTCTCTTCACATGATTTTGCTACTCACCCGATCGTCCTTTTCAGAGACGGTTTTTATTTGTTTTACAGGAGACAACATATGAAAAATAAAATCTTCATCTTAAACTTAATAGGAGCAGTCCACTTGTCTTTTAATGCGCTGGCAGAATGCCAAACAGAAGGCTATGATGATTGCGGCACAGATTGTGGCGAACATTGTTCGTGGTACATCAAAGACGGCGTTTTAACTTTAACAGGTTACGGTGAGATCAAATCATATGACCGAAATTATACAGATATCAGCACATGGGCTTGCCCTTGTTCGACAACGGCACCGTGGGGACAATATTCAGATTCTGTTTCCAAAATCGTCATTGAAAATCAATCCGCGACTCAGACATTTACTTCTATCGGCAATCATGCTTTTGAAAATATGGAACACACAACCGAGGTTGTGTTGCCCGACGGTTTGACATCTATCGGCAGAGAAGCATTCAACCAAAATTTTTTACTTGAAAAAATCAACTGGCCGGATACTTTGCGCACCATCGGTTGGCAATCATTCGGTTTCAGCAGTTTATCAACGCTTGATTTACCGGAAGGCTTGACAACGATTGAAGCACGTGCATTTTGCAACAACGAAAATTTAACAAATGTTGTTTTGCCAGAAAGTTTAACCACACTTCATTCGGGCGCCTTCGGGAATCCCTCAAAACCGAACACCCCTCTCGAAACGCTTTATTGTTCAGAGAATTTGCGTGAACAATGCCAAAATGCTGTCGCATGGAAGAACGGAACAGCCACCGTTCAAACCTACACGATGCAAGGCGACAGGTATGATGTTAACGGCGTCAAATATAAATCTTTTCTTGATATGGAAACGAACAACCCCGTCAAGCGCATTTATACCGTCGATGAAGCCACAAAGGCAAGCGGCAAAGTCAACAGGTTTACCATCAGATATCGATAAAAAAATTTGAAAAACTTGCATTTTCGGTCTTTTTTTGGTATCACTTAAAAGTATGAAGAATGTTTTTATTTTAACAGGTGCGGGAATCTCTGCCGAATCGGGGCTCAAAACTTTTCGCGATACAAACGGTTTATGGGAAAATTTCAAGGTTGAAGATGTCGCCTCGATTGAGGGTTTTATCAAAAATCCCAAACTTGTGCATGATTTTTACAATCACTTGCGACCGGTGATGGACAAGGCCGAGCCCAACGCCGCGCATCTTGCTATCAGCCGCTTCCAACAGCTCCTTCAAAATGAGCGCATTTATCTTGTCACGCAAAATGTCGATTTATTGCACGAAAAGGCCGGAAGTTTTAATGTCAAACATATGCACGGCCGCATTGATGAATGCGTCTGCCTTCAATGCCATCATGTCATCAAAACAGATAAAGACATTGCCTATAACATGCCGTGTCCTGCTTGCGGTTCACACGCCCTCAAGCCAAACATTGTCTTTTTTGGCGAGATGCCGATGTTTATGGATGAAATTGAGCAACAATTAAAAACGTGTGATATTTTTATCGCCATCGGCACATCGGGTGTGGTTTATCCTGCGGCAGGATTTGTCGCAACGGCCAAATATTACGGTGCCGAAACATATTTATTCAACCTGGAGGGCTGCCAAAACAATGCTTATTTTGACCATGTCATTTTAGGTCCGGCCTCCGAAACGTTGCCGCCTTTTTTAGATAACCTTGATAAATAATTACCAATTTTAAAATAACAAAACGTCGTTTCCTTGAGTGGAAAACGACGTTTTTTTTAGGAGTTAACTTTCTTTTTTGGGGCTCATCACCTGCAGATAGAGTTTATAAACCGAAGCATTGCCTCTGATATACTCCATCACGGCGGGCGGTAAAGTCGGCTCATTTGCCATAATAATGCGACG
>JAGCTK010000077.1 GCA_017963715.1 Alphaproteobacteria bacterium
ATCGAGCCGCGGTGAACAGAGTTTGAATGCCGCATCTTTTGTCAACAAAGGTTATGCCAAAATGATCAAAGATGAGGACTTGGTAAAATCGGAAGTTTTACTTGATACGATAGATGAAGTATATCGCAACAAAGATACCTATCGGCAGACGATGGAGGCATCTGATTTTAAGTCGAGCAACAATACGAATTTGGCACAAAAAGTGGCGGCGATGGCATCGTAAACTACGTGATTACAATGCCGATAAAACTGTGAAGTAATGACAGTTTGTTGTTTTTTTCCGATAAACCTTGTTGTATAATCATCTGCATGAAAAAATTAACAAAATATATGGCTCGCCAAATATTGAGCGGTTTTCTGCTGGTGGTATTTTCGTTGCTTGCCATGTTATGGCTGACGCAATCTTTGAGATTTGTGGAGATGGTCACAAATAAAGGCTTGCCGCTGAGGCTGTTTGTGGAACTGACGACTTTGCTTATTCCGCAACTGTTTGTGATGTTATCTCCGATTGCCGTATTTGCGGCGGTTTTGTTTGTCTACAACAAGTTGTTGGCCGACCGAGAACTGATTATTATGCAGGCATCCGGTATTTCACCGCTTAGGAATGCGGCGGGGGCTTGCGTTGTGGGTTTTGTTTTGTCACTGTTTAGCATCTATATGCAAAATGTGGGTGTACCGAAAGCAGAATCCGCGTTTAGGCGCCTCGAATGGGAGGTCAAAAACAATGTCTCACATTTGATGTTTCGTGAGGGAGAATTTACAAATTTAAGAACAAATTTGACCGTGTTTATCACCAAACATGAAAAGGACGGTTCGGTAACGGGTATTTTAATCAGTGACGAAAGAAACCCCGAACATAAAATAACACTGTCTGCTCAAAAAGGGCGTATTATTTATCAGGATGACCATCCGCATATTATCCTGCTCAACGGCTCAAGGCAGGAAATTTCTGCGGAAACGTCTCGTTTTTCATCTTTAAAATTTGATCGCTATGCGGTAGATTTGGGCGGTTTCGGAAAAGGCGGCTTAAAGCCGGCAAGCGTACGCGAAAAATCATTGCGTGAATTGTTCGGCGCCGAATATCATCAAAACCTCTCGGATGCGGATCGCCGCAAATATATTGTTGAAGGAACGCGTCGCTTGACGACGCCGTGGTATAATTTGGTATGCGCATTGCTGGCTTGCACGGGGCTTCTGATCGGCAGTTTTAACAGGCGCGGGCAGGGCAAAGTGATGGCATTGTCGGTTGTTGCGATGATTGTGGTGCAAGGGTGTGATTTGATATTTACAAATTTGGCCGGCAGAACCTTATACTTTTTGCCGTTTTTGTATATCAACTGCGGACTGCCGCTTGTTTTGTGTCTCGCGTTGCTTGTTTTTTACAATCCGTTTTTTAAAGTCAGGTTAAAACAAAAAATAAGGATGGCGATTCATGATTAAACAATTGACATTCTTGTTTATGTTGTTGCTTGTAAGCCGGGTGGCCAAGGCTGATCCGATTGCCGGTGAAATGTCAAGAAAAAGCGAAGAAATGACGCCGTATGTTATATTAAATCCCGAACATAACGTGACCGATATTTTGCCGCCTTCTTCAAAGTCTGCGGATAATCCGGATATTTATTTTACGGCAGATGAGTTGATATTTAACGAAGAAAAAGAAACACTTGAGGCCGTGGGGGATGTCGTTATCAGCCGAGAAAACTTAAAAGTTTTTGCCGATAAGATTGTTTATAACAAAAAAAATGATACGATTGAAGCATTGGGACATGTCAAATTGGAAGAGGCGGACGGAACGACGGTTTTTGCCGACGAGGTTAATTTAACATCCAAATTGACACGTGCCGAGATGACAAAGATTGTGACCATTATGAGAGACGGCAGCCGGTTGTGGGCCGAGCATTTTCATAAAAAAGAAAATAACAACAAGGTGATGCGGAATGTGATTTATACACCGTGCGATTGTTGTACGGCCGATTTCAATAAAGCGCCGCTTTGGCGTATTCGTGCGCGCAAAGTGACCCATGATGCACAAAATAAAAATATGAACTATAATCATGCGTTTTTGGATATTAAGGATGTTCCGGTATTGTATACACCGTTTTTATCGCATCCGGATCCGACTGTTAAACGTCGCTCGGGCTTTTTGGCACCGAAAATCGGCAAGACTAGTTATTTGGGCGGCACTTTTGAAGCAAAGTATTTTTGGAACATCAACGAACATTCGGATATTTTGTTTTCGCCTATCATCACGGCCAATAAGGGTATCGTATGGGGCGGCCGTTATCGCGGATACACACAAAACGCTTATATTGAGGCAACAGGTACTTATCTGCATGATGACAATGATGAACGAGCCGAACACAGAAGCAATTTGTTTTCTACCATGCGTTATGAAATCAATGATTTGTGGGTGGCCTCATCCCATATCAATTATGCATCCGACAGTTTATACTTAAAAGAACTCTCTTTGGATAAAGATGATGAGGCATGGCTGACCTCGGATGTCGCATTGGAACGTTTTTCGGGCCAAAATTATACCTCACTTGAGGCCTATTATTACAAACTGATCAGTTACAATTTGAGAGAAAATGATGCCGATACTTTTGAGCGCATGAAGTATGATAAACCTTTGGTGGCACCGCTTTTTGAGAGTGAGTGGTTGACAGAGCCGGATAAGTTCGGATCATATTTCAAAAATGAATTCGGATTGGCATCTGTTTATCATGCGGGCGGCGTTCAGTCGCATAGGCTGAGTATGATTAATGCGTGGAATTTGCCGTGGACAAGCCCGTTTGGCGAGCGTTATAAAATCACAGGCTCAGTTAAAACTGATGCTTACGATATCAAAGAATATCACTATCAACAGGGAAAAAAGAGTTATGACGGAACACCGACACGTGTTTTTCCCCAGTTGGGAATTGAGTGGAAATTGCCGTTTATCAAGGCGAGTGAAACATCACGCCAAATCATCGAGCCGGTCGTGGTCGGCGTGTTGGCACCGAACGGCGGAAATAAATCATCACGGATTCCGAATGAAGACAGTCAGGACCTGCATTTGGAAGATACCAATATCTTGGATTTGGATCGTTATGCCGGATATGATCGCAACGATAACGGCAGTCGTATCAGTTACGGTTTTAATTGGAGTTCTTACGGCAATGTTATGGGACGCACATCGGCGTTTTTGGCACAGACGTATCAGTTCAATAAAAAGACGAGTTTTACCGAATCAACAGACAGTACGGGACATTTATCCGATTATGTCGGCCGTATATATGCGGCACCGTCATCGATGCTTGATTTGACATATCGTTTCAGATTGGACAGGCAAGATTATAAATTGACCTACAGTGAGTTGGCGTCAAGTATCGGAACAAATATGTTGAATTTATACGTTTCGTATATATATCTGCAAAAAAACGATAAAGCTTCCGAATTGATGAAAACACGTCAGGAACTGTATACGGGTATTCACGCAGCCTTGACCCGCGATTGGTCGATTGATATCTATAACCGTGTGGATTTGGCCAAAAACGGCTGTTCACTGGAGCATGGCGGCAATTTAATTTATGAGGATGAGTGTTTTAAATTTGTGACAACGGTCAAAAAATATACATCAAATGATCCGGATTTAGACGATTCGTATGAATTTAATTTTTCGTTTTATTTGAAAACACTGGGTGGCTTAGGCTCTTAAAAAAAGGAAGAAAGTATGGTTAAATATCTTGGTTTTATATTATCTTTTTTGTGTATTTGCAAAGTTTCGGCGCAAGATGTAACGGCCGAAGAACTTGACGCTTTTGCCCGTGCAGCCAAGACGGATTCGGTGATGTTTCAAGCCCCGAATAATCAGCAGGCATATGAGGAGCAAATGCGTGAACGTCAGGCTTATGAAGAGCAAATGGAAAATCGTCGCCGCGCCGAAGAAGAACGGTTGAAAGCCTTAAAACCCGTTAATTTGTTCGGCAATACATTAAAAATTTATGCCATTATCAACGGTGAAATTTTAACCACACGCGATATGCAAGATAGAGTCAATGCTTTTGTGGCGACCTCACAAATTCCCGTGAATGACCGGAACAAAGAGATGGTGCTTGATAAAGTTTTGCAATCGGCGATTGATGAAAAAATTAAACTCCAAGAGGCACAAAAGAACGGCGTGCGTATTACGTCCGAAGAATTAAAAACAGGTTTTCAAAATTTTGCGGCATCTAACGGGCTAAGCACGGAACAATTGCTTCAGATGCTCAAAGCCGCACATGTGGATGAAAAAGTGTTTTTGAGCCAAATGAAAGCGGAAATGGCATGGGGAAAATTGGTACAACGTAAGGCGGCACAAAATATGCGCATTTCGCAGAGCGAAGTCAAAAAAGCGATTGAAAATATTGTCAAAGACAATCAAAAACAAAAATTTGTGTTAAGTGAAATTGTTGTCGACCAAAAGCACAGTCAGCATATCGGCGAGTTGGTATCCGTGTTGCGACAAGATCCTCGTTTTGAATTGTATGCCATGCAATTTTCACAAAGCCCATCGGCCAAAAACGGCGGCCGTTTGGGGTGGGTAAGCGCGGAACAACTCAATGACAAGATTTATCAGGCACTCAAAACGATGAAAGCAGGCGAT
>JAGCTK010000078.1 GCA_017963715.1 Alphaproteobacteria bacterium
ACGAATCGGTTTTATCTGTTTTGGAAATTTTAAGCGCGATATTGCTTTCGGCTTCTTTTTGCAATCTGTCCCAAATCATACGCGAGGTAACCTTATCGCCCTCACGGCCGGCAAGCGGCGAATCATTAACGCTGAAAGTCATTGCAAGGGTGGGCGGATCAATCGGTTGTGCCTCAATCGGCGTTTCAACCTCATAAGCAAAAATCGTGTCAGCCACCGTGCAATTTGTCACGCCGGCCACCGCCACGATGTCACCCGCGTGCGCCTCGGTTAAAGCCACTCTATCCAAACCTGTATAAGCCAAAATTTTTGAAATTCTTGTTTTTTCGACTTCACCGTTTTCGTTGATAACCTTTACCGCATCATTCAATTTCAAACTGCCCGACCAAATTTTGCCGGTTAAGATACGGCCCAAAAACTTATCACCTTCCAATGTTGTCACGAGCATCGAAAACGGTTTGTCCGGCTCGCATTTCGGCTCGCTCACATAGGATAAAACGAGTTCAAACAGCGGGGTTAAGTCCTTTTTCTCGTCTTTTAAGTCTTTGACGGCCCAACCGTTACGGCCGGAGGCATACAGCACCGGAAAATCAAGTTGTTCATCGGTTGCATTCAAACTCACGAACAAGTCAAAAATTTCATCCAAAACCTCGTCAGGGCGTGCATCTTGCTTATCGGCCTTATTGATGACCACAATCGGCTTTAAACCGATTTTTAGGGCTTTGCCCAAAACAAACTTTGTCTGCGGCATCGGCCCTTCGGACGAATCGACCAACAGCACCACACCGTCAACCATTGACAGAATACGCTCTACTTCGCCGCCGAAATCGGCGTGTCCGGGCGTGTCGACAATATTAATATGGTGGCCGCGCCATTCAACCGATGTGCATTTTGATAGAATCGTAATACCGCGCTCGCGTTCCAAATCGTTGCTGTCAAGCACACAATCAACCACTTTTTGATTGTCTCTGAAAGTGCCGCTTTGCTTGAGCATACCGTCAACAAGCGTTGTTTTTCCATGGTCGACATGGGCGATAATGGCAATATTTCTAATACTCATCGGTTTGTATCCTTTATATCAAATTCGAGGTACAATAGCGCTTTTTTTTCAAATTTCAAGTATTTTTTGCATACAAAAAAAGGTATTGTCAGCCCTTCAGCCGACAATACCCGATGAGATGAATCTTTTTGTTTAAAATTTGAACAACTGATTGATCATCTTTTGCAGGTTTTGACCACGTTTGGTGCGCATCAACACCATGCAAGCCGAACTGAGCATAATTGTCACGGCCGCAAACCAGTCGGTTGCCGTAAACGACAACTTCGGCAACAGCATAAATGCACCGGCCGTTACCTCGACAAAGTAGGTAAACAAGGCCTGTGTCGAACGAAACATCATAAAGTATTCGCTGTTGGACAAACTCACTGCGTACAGATAGCAATACATCGATGCCGCATAGATGACCACACCGTTAATCATACCGAAAATCAAGTTGTTCGGTGCAATATATTCTTTGGCATCCGGCACAAGTTTTAAGAATTTGAAAGTATCCAAGACGTGTTCGGGCAAAATATGGACAACCGCACCCAAAACAGCCGATGCAATCATCAAAGTAATCGCGCTCACAAATAAAATCCAGCCTGTCAGGCTCAATCTGTCACGCACGCTCAAATTGGCTTTATTGTCGTGGTGAACTTCGGCAAAAATCGTACGCGCATTGTTGAGCAATGCCGAAATCACGACAAAAATCACCGCTTTGACAGCCGTATCAAGCGGCAAGGCCGCAACCAAAATAAAACATCCGAACAAAATAAACACCATCGCGACATAATCAATCGACCCCGGTTTGCGCTTAAACAATATCCATGCAAGCAAAACCGAGAAAATAATTTCGACATTCGCAAGCAAATTGGCTTGTGTCGATGAAATATACACAAACGCCATCAGCATAAACAGATTTCTGAAAATCTGCAAAGCACCGAATACCCACGTTTGATAATTGGTGATAATTTCTTTAACATTTGTTTTGTGGGAACCGATGGCAATCAAAGCAAGTCCGCTGAACAAAACGTTGGAACAAGCCACCGCAAATTGATTGCACCCGTACGAGAGCAAACCGTATCTTAAAAAGATGTTTGACACCGCCCATAAAAACACCGTAAGCAGTGAGAAAAACGCCCCTTTATACATATTAACCATATTTCATTTCCTTATTCTGAGGTTAAAGCATAACAGATTGTATGCGCACAATACTTAAAAAAAAGCAAAGATTTTGCGTATCTTTCAAAAAAAAGCCGCAAGAATCTCTTTGCCCTCTTGTTTTGTGCCGACGGATGATTATATCTTTTAACCGCAAAGGAGAAAAAATATGAAACTTTGGCACCTGATTATCTTAATTGTCTTTGTTTTTGCCGTTGCAATTAGTTTATTTTATTAACATGTGGTCATTTAAAAGAAAGCATATTGTCATGGTTGGTTTGATTGCATTTATGATTGCCGTTTCATTGATGCTGTTTAACTAAATAGC
>JAGCTK010000079.1 GCA_017963715.1 Alphaproteobacteria bacterium
CATACGGCATTTGGGCAACCAACCATGCGGTTGTCACCTTGACCAATACATTTGTTATTTCAATCAACAACAGCACTTTAGACAGCCGCAATTGCAGCACTTTGTGCAACGCATCGGGCTGCACCACGCCACTCGGCGGTCAGGCTGTTTACCTTACAAACGGCGCAACGCTTATCAATGCCGGCGCATTGATGTCTATGTCCGCACTCAGTTTGGGCAAATCGGGTGTCACTTTGGCCCCGACGGGCAGTATTTCGGCCATGGGTCCGCTTTCCGGCGGTTTAAGTATTTCGTCTGCCGCCGTCACATCCGGTTTTAACGATACCTACACTTTAAAAGGCGCCATCAATGCCGAAGACACAAGCAACCTGCATCTTACTTCCGAATCGGCTTTATTTGATGCCGCCTTAAACGGCCAAGATGTTGTGTTGACCAAAAAATCTTTTGCGGAAGTCACGCAAAATGCCTCATTTGCCGACTTTTTGGAAAAAAATTATGCCCTGCATCACAACGAGGCTCTGTTTGAAGCCTTGAAATCTCAAACCAATTTACGTTCTTTGACCGACAGTCTCAAAGATTTAACCGGCGACAAGTTAAAAAGTTTTGCCCTTGAAGATATGATGCTGTTAAAAGAACTCGACTTTGACATCAACAAGGCCTTCAAAGACAACGCACAAAATTCATTTACCCTAACCGGCGACAACACCGCACGACTCGGCAAAAAAACACCATCAAACGAACGATACAGGTGGCTTGTCAGCGGAAAAAAAGACGGACAGACAACCTTTGGCGTCGGCGTTGCATTTACGTCGCTTAAAAACAATCGCAACACAAAACGCCACGATGAGATGTTTTTGACCATGATGCCTCTCGGTTATCGCACACACGGACTTGACTTTTTATCAACGCTCCGTTTGGGCTATGCTTACGGCACATATACGCGTCACGGCTTTAACAGCAAAGAGTATACAGGAACGGTTGAAAAACGGATTTTGGGCCTGACAAATGCGGTTTCATATCCCTTCAAAATCAACGCATGGACTTTAGCCCCGACCGCTGAATTCAACCTTCTCGGCTATCGCTTGAAAGGTGCGGAAGATGCGCAGCGTTTTGCCTTAAAAATTCAAAAACAAAACATCACATCTATGGAAGCCGGCATCGGTTTCGGTTTGAATTATGCCGCCGATTTTGCCCCGCATAAAAAGTTAAACTTTGCGACACAATTGATGCTTTATCACGAATTTTTAGATCCTTATCGCTTAAAACTCGGCATGCAGGATATGACGGGCTCGTTTGAACTCAAAGACGAAAAACGTCGTGCCGAACATTTGGCACTCAAAAACACGTTTGAATATCGCTTTGACGCCTTGTCTGTCTATGCCGACCTATTCTCATACATCGACGGTGAATATACCACCAAAGCAGACATCGGCTTCAAATGGGCATTTTAAGCCTCAAAAGACTTATCATCCTTTGTGATTATATTTTTGAATAACCTTTTGCATTAAGGTCGAAAAAGCATATTCGGATAATTTATCCCAGGGCACAAAAAATCCGTCACCTATGGGCGTATCTGTTGTCATTTCATAAATTTTGAGCGTCATATCTATATGCGTAAAGATATGCGACACGGTCTTTTTTGTATCGACAGCCTCATCAAAAAGCGGTTTTTCACTCCACAAAAACTCATACAAACCCGAGAGCAAACCCGGCTCGCAACGTTTGCGTATTAAAACCTCTCCTTGAGTGTTTTGGACGATATAGACATATCCCTCGACACGTTTCTTTGTCATTTTTTTGCGCATCGGAATTTGCTCGACATCAACAGATGATTTTGATTTGCAAAACACGCGAACCGGACACGCATCACATTTGGGCTTTGTTTTGGTGCACACCGTCGCACCCAAATCCATAATGGCCGAGGCATAGTCTGCCGCATTGTTCGGGTCGGTCAAACTCTCGGCTTTTCGACGTAAAAAGGGCAACACCTCATCAAGCGGCGATGTCAAATGGTCAAGCCGCGCCATGATGCGCATCACGTTGCCGTCAACAACCGTTTCGGGCTGATTAAAAGCAAGCGCCAAAAAACTGGCCACGGTATAAGGGCCGAAACCTTTTAATTTGCTGACATCCTCGCGCGTATTCGGAAATCGGCCGCCAAAATCACTCATCACCGTTTGCGCACTTTGATGCAAAGACTTGGCACGCGTGTAATATCCCAAGCCCTGCCAATAAAGATACACTTCTTCAAGCGGCGCTTCGGCCAATGTTTTGACATCACCGAATCGCTTGATAAACCTGTCAAAATAAGACAACACGGTTTTGACGGTTGTTTGTTGCAACATCAACTCCGACACAAAGACGATATACGGATTGGGATGCGCGCCGCCTTTATGACGCCACGGCAAATCACGCCCGCATTGAGCATACCATTTCAGTAAAAGTGTTGAAAATTTTTGTGACATACACGTTTTATAACGCAGACCTTAGTTGAAGTCAATCCGTGTTTTATCTTTCAACGTGCTGAGATATGCCCAACTTCTTTTCCTGTTCATAGGTGAAGTCAAAGTAAAACGGCTCAATATCATATGTTGTGTTATGTCTTCTCGATTCTTTTTTAATTTTATTGACGGCTTTTCTTCTGCGAAATTCCGAAACGCGCCTTTCGTGTCCCGTTTCGGCACTGGCCATAAACGTTGTATCGACGTAAACCTTTTTGTTATGATATTTAAAAACACTCCATGCATGCAATATTTTGTTTTTCTCGGCCTCTCTCATGCGCAGCGATTTGTCAACCACATAACCTTTGACGGTATCAACCGTAATTCCGGCCTGTTTACACATCGCTTGAAACAAATCGGCAAAATCAGCGCATATACCGACTTTTGACTTTAAGAATTCTTCGGGTGTTTGCCGCCTGTATTTCAGCCTTGTCCGACCGTTTTCGTTGTATAAATAATTGTCATAGACCATATGTGAGGCAATATAATAGGCAATCGCTCGCACCTTATCATAATCATTGTCAAAAGGTGCGGTCAAATAACGCGTCAAAGAAAATATATTTGTCTGCACGCGTACGGGCACTTCTCTCACATACTCATCCGTGCGCTCATCAAGATTTTCTTCCGCACCGGCGCTCAGCGGAAAAAACAGCAAAGCCAACACAAAAAACAATACCTTATATGGCAAAACACCGCTCCTAAAAATTAAATCCGTCTGTTAGCAGGTTAAACAATACCGTCTCAAAAAGCAAGAAGTTATTTAAAAAAACATATTGACATTCGACCGAATCGGTGTATAAAGGCCTCACATGAATTAAAAAATTCGGGTTACATTACACGCCACGGCGTGACGTCAGTCAGCGAGGGTTCGCACACTGGCGTAAAAGTTTTGTATCAACGAGTTTTAACAAAAAGGATATTGACATTTGTTTGAGACATTGACCGATAAATTAGGCGCGGTATTCAACAAAATCACCTCACGAGGCGTTCTCTCGGAGGCTGATATTGACAGTGCCATGCGCGAAATCAGAGTAGCTCTCCTTGAGGCCGATGTTTCACTGCCCGTCGTCAAAGATTTTACGGCCCACATCAAAGAGCAGGCTTTGGGCGAAAAAGTCATTCGCTCCATCCAACCCGGACAAATGGTTGTCAAAATCGTCCATGATGAACTGGTCAAACTGTTGGGCGGTGACGATTCGGCGCTTTTGTTAAACGCCCCTGCCCCCGTTGTCATTATGATGGTCGGGCTTCAAGGCTCCGGCAAAACGACAACGGCCGCCAAAATCGCAGGTCTACTCAAAAAACACAAACGCGTTTTGATGGCATCACTCGACATTTATCGTCCGGCCGCTCAAGAACAGTTGAGTCAACTGGGACATCAAATCGGTGTTGATGTGCTTGATATCGTTAAAGATGAAAAGCCTTTAGATATCACCAAACGGGCAATGCAAAAAGCCAAAACAGGCGTGTATGATGTGCTTATTTTGGATACGGCCGGCCGTCTTCAAATCGACGAAATGATGATGGACGAACTCTCAGATGTCAAAAACATCGCACAACCGACAGAAATTTTGCTTGTCGCGGATGCCTTAATCTGTCAGGAAGCCTGCAACGTTGCCAAGGCTTTTGATGATAAATTGTCAATCACGGGGCTTGTGTTAACACGCACAGACGGCACATCACGCGCCGGTGCGGCCTTATCCATGAAGATGACAACCGGTGTCCCGATTAAATTTCTCGGCACGGGCGAAAAACTTGATGCCATTGAGGCCTTTCATGCCGACCGTATCGCAGGTCGCATTTTGGGCCAGGGTGATGTGGTGAGCCTGGTCGAAAAGGCCATGGAAACCGTCGACCGTGAGCAGGCAGAAAAAGAGATGCAAGCCATGATGAAAGGTAAATTTGACTTAAACGATTTGCTTTCTCAGATGCGCAGCATGAAAAAACTCGGTTCCATGGGCGCAATTGCCGCCATGATTCCGGGACTTTCCAAATTCAAAGCCCAAATAGAACAGGCGGGCGGCGATGAAATTTTGAAAAAACAAGAGGCCATTATTCTTTCGATGACACCGAAAGAAAGACAAAATCCCGACATCATCAAGGCAAGTCGCAAAAAGCGTATTGCCAGCGGTTCGGGAACTGAAGTTTCTGAGGTCAACAAGCTCTTAAAATCATACGAGCAGATGGCCTCAATGGTCAAACAAATGGGCAAATTCGGCGGTATCAAAGGTTTTGCCCAAATACTAAAACGCGGCTCGTTTGGCAATATGCCTTTCGGACCGCACCAAGGAAAACGGTTTTAACCCTCGCCATAAGGCTTAAAACTTTTAAAACTTTAACTTTAACAAAGAAAGGAAAAACAAAATGGCAGTACGTATCAGATTATCAAGAGGCGGTTCAAAAAAACGTCCGTTTTATCGCATTGTTGCCGCAGATCAGCGTGCACCGCGCGATGGCCGCTTTATTGAAAAATTAGGCACATATAACCCGTTGCTCCCCAAAGATCATGCCGAGCGCTTGATTGTGGACACGGAAAAAGTGAGTGCATGGCTTCAAAAAGGTGCTCAGCCGACCGAAAGATTGCAAAAATTGTTTGCAGACCTTGGCTTGTGCGCTGCTCCCGCTTTGCGTGAACAACCCAAGAAGTCAGCACCGCGTGCCAAAACAGTTGAACGTTTGAAAGAAAAAGAAGAAAAAGCGAAAGCTGCCGCTGAGGCTGCCGCAGCCGCCAAAGCCGAAGCCGAAGCCGCTGCCAAGGCAGAAGCCGAAGCCGCCGCAGAGGCCGCTAAAGCCGAGACTGAAGCTGAAGCAGAACCTGTTGCAGAATCTGCAGAATAGTCTTTTCAAAAGGTGATTTTTTAAGACTGGGTAAAAAATGTCGGATTTGTTTGTTTGGGCAAAATCGTTGCCGCACACGGCATCAAAGGTGAAGTCAAAATCAAAAGTTTTACTTCGAATCCTAAAGACGTGTGTGCTTACGGCCGCCTGTCAAACAAAGATGAAACACGTTATTTTGACTTAACCTTCAAGGGTTTTGCCAAAGAACTTTTGCGTGTGAAAATCAACGGCGTTGATACCCGAAATGATGCCGAAAGCATCCTTGGAACCGAACTTTATATTTTGCGCGACAAATTGCCCGCATTAGAACCTGATACATTCTATTTGGCAGATTTGGAGGGCTTAAAAGTTTTGGATGACAAAACAGGTGATGAAATCGGCCACATCGTCGGTATTTACAACTTTGGTGCCGGCGACATTTTGGAAATTAAGTTTGATGGTCAAACTGAACCCCAAATGCTACCGTTTAACAACACTTATGTGCCGACGGTAGATATCAAAAACGGGTTTGTGAAAGTGGCTCAAAAAGAACTTAATTATCAAAAAGATGAGGTGGACAATGCTTAAAGTTAAAGTTTTGACACTTTATCCCGAGATTTTTCCGGGTTTTTTGGACACATCCCTAACCGGCAAAGCCTTAAACGAGGGAAAATGGTCAATAGAGACCGTCAATATCCGTGATTATGCCACCGACAAATATGGCAGTGTTGATGACACGCCTTGCGGCGGCGGTGCCGGCATGGTGATGCGCGCCGACATTTTGGGTGCGGCAATTGACGCCAACCATCATGCAGGACGCCTGATTTACATGACGCCGAAAGGCACACCGCTCAAGCAGGCAAAATTGCATGAACTGGCCGGTCTTGATGAACTGACCATCATTTGCAACCGTTTTGAAGGTATTGATGAACGTGTTTTAGAGGTGTATCAGCCCGATGAAATCAGCATCGGCGATTATATCTTAACCGGTGGCGAACAAGCCGCCATGGTCATGTTGGACGGTATTGTCAGATTGCTTGACGGCGTGTTGGGAAATGCCTCATCCACATCGGATGAAAGTTTTGAAAACGGCATGCTTGAATATCCGCAATATACGCGGCCGATTGAGTGGAAAGGTCTCAAAGTGCCCGAAATTTTATTATCCGGCCATCATGAAAACGTCAAAATATGGCGTGCCGAACAATCTTTAAAAATCACACAAACCACACGCCCGGACCTGTTGAAAAAAATCTCTTGATTTAAATAAGGTTTGGGTATATAAACGAACAAATTTTTTAGAAAAGGTAAAACCAATGAATATTTTGAAAGAAACAGAAAAAGAGCAAATTGCAAAGCTCACCGAGGGAAAAAACCTCCCGGAATTTAAAGCCGGCGATACCTTAAAAGTTCATACCAAAGTCAAGGAAGGCGATCGTGAACGTATTCAAATTTATGAAGGTGTTTGCATCGCACGCAAAAATGACGGGCTGAACTCCTCTTTTACCGTTCGCAAAATTTCGTTCGGTGAAGGTGTGGAACGTGTTTTCCCGCTTTACTCTCCGAATGTTGCGAAAATTGAAGTTGAGCGTATCGGTAAGGTGCGTCGCGCAAAATTGTATTTCTTGCGTGCTCTTCGCGGTAAATCCGCTCGTATTGCTGATGACTTGTCGGCAACATCTAAAGCCGCTGAGAAAAAAGCCAGTGAAAAATAGGCTCTTTTTGCAAAATGCTAAATAAACCGCTCTCAATCAGAGCGGTTTTTTTTGGTTTCCGAACCTCGTAAATAATTTAGTTAACTCAATTGAGCAACAACTGCCAGCCACTTCATTACCTAATTTTTTTTATTTGACATCATCGACTAAATATGAGATACTCCGAATCGAATAAGGTAATCAGTTATCTTATTAAGTTCCTGAAAAGGTGCGGAGCTCTAAAACAGCTTTTATGAAACGCAGTGATACAAACACTGTTTAGAATAAATGTGTCTTTTGTTTTACATAGGCACATTTATCCCTGCTAAGTGCGGGGAGCTGACAACGCATGTCCAAGTTGAAATTCTAAAGGTTGTCAGGGTCATTTCGTTTCATATGATTGTTTTACTCCCCGCAACTCTTTGTGAGCGGTGACGTATTTAATTAAAACAAGGACTAAACTTATGAAAAAAACTTTTATCTTGGCTGCTATTGTTACTTTAAGTGCATGCACCACCTTAACTAAATCAGAAAAGGACCAATTACATTTACTAAAGTCAAACGGTATTACTGTCGACCGACCGGTTGGTAATTATGAAAAACCGGCCAGCCCTGCGGCTGCAGGATTGCTTAATATACTACCCGGATTCGGTAATTTTTATCTGGCATCCGGTAATGGAGCTGAAAGTAGCCACTGGCTCTATGGCGCAGGAAACCTACTCTTTTGGCCTATTTCCATTTTATGGGGTATACCTGAAGCAGTTGTAGATGCCAACAATATTAATGAACGCGAATTAATTTATTATTACCAGTATAATCCTCAAGGGAAACAAGAAATCCAAAGATCTGGTATCAACTTAAATTCTCAATACTGAAAATATAAATACTCTCGCCAACAAAACATAACAAACCCCTTCAAAGCAGTTGCGCATTGAAGGGGTTTGCAAGGAGTTAAAATATAAAAAAATCAAAACGGAATATCATCATCCAAATCGGCAGCCGGTGCTGCCGATGAAGGTGCGGCATCCCAACCCGAAGACGAAGCACCGAACGGATCATCTGCACTATTTCCGGATGCACCTGCACCCTCGCCTTTGGCATCAAGCAACACAAGCGTGCCTGCAAAGTTTTGCAACACGACTTCCGTTGTATATTTTTCTTGTCCGGAACCGTCTTCCCAACGTCTTGTCTGCAATTGGCCCTCAATATACACTTTTGAGCCTTTGTGCAAATAACGTTCTGCCGTGTCCGCAAGTTGCGGATTAAAAATCACGACACGATGCCATTCCGTGCGCTCTTTTGTTTCGCCCGAGGCTTTATCGCGCCATCTGTCCGAGGTCGCAAGCGTAAAACTCACGATTTTTGTGCCGCTTTGTGTGTTGGCCACACGCGGATCCGCGCCCAAATTGCCGACCAAAATAACTTTATTGATACTACCGACCATTGAAAATACTTCCTTTACTAAAAATGTTATTTTAACGTCACTATATTTTTATTTAACAAGTTTTGCAACTCTTTTTAAGATTTCATCAACCGTTATACCGAAAAACGTATAGACCGCATCGGCTTTGCCCGATGCACCAAACGAATCAATTCCGATAACATCATCGGCATATTTATGCCAGCCGAAAGTTGATGCCGCTTCAATCGCAATTTTGGGCGCATCACCCAAAACTTCTTTCTGATAGGCCTTATCTTGCTTGTCAAAAAGTTCTTGGCACGGCATTGAAACCACCGCGGCATGAATACCTTGTTGTTTTAAGGCTTCCTGTGCCTTAACAGCCAGCATCACTTCTGAGCCGGTTGCAATCAGCGTCACATCCCGCTTGCCTTCTGCGGCCGAAATCACGTATGCACCCTTCGATGTCAAATTCTCTTTGGCCGATTTTCTCAACACCGGCAAATTTTGACGCGACAAAACAAGCATCGACGGCATCGTTGAAGACATAACGGCTGTTTCATAAGCCTCGGCCGTTTCAACCGTATCGCACGGACGAAACACCAAAATATTCGGCATAGCGCGGTACGAGGCCAAATGTTCAATCGGCTGATGCGTCGGACCGTCTTCGCCGACACCGATGGAATCGTGTGTCAAAACATAAATCACCCGAAGCCCCATCAATGCCGCCAAACGTATCGATGGACGCATATAGTCCGAAAACACAAAAAATGTTCCACCGAAAGGTATCACACCACCGTGCAAGGAAAGCCCGTTCATCACAGCGCCCATCGCATGCTCGCGAATACCATATTTGATATTGTTTCCGGCATAATCTGCGGCTGTGATTGTTTTGGAAGCACCGGTCAACGTCAGATTAGACGCCGCCAAATCGGCAGAACCGCCGATGATTTGAGGCACGCCTTTAACAATTTCTTCCAAACACAACTGTGATGACTTGCGGCTTGCAATATTAAATGCCTCGTCAATCGCCTTTTGCTTCAGGCTTTCAAGGCCGTTGTTCCACCCAAGAGGCAACACATCCGAGATATAATCTTCAAATTCTTTGCTGACATTTGAGAGCCAAGCCTCATACGTTTTTTGGTGACGTGCACCTGCTTCACGCCAAAGCGCCAAAACATCTTCCGGCACTTCAAACGGCGCGTACGGCCAATTCAAATTTTGACGCATCAATGATGTTTCTTCTTCACCCAAAGGCGAACCGTGCACCTTTGACGTGCCGGCCTTATTCGGCGCACCGAAACCGATGGTTGTGCTGCAAGCAATCAATGTCGGTTTGTCTGATTTTTGGGCTGCAACAATTGCCTGTTCAATCGCCTTGACATCATGTCCGTCAATACCGATTGTGTTCCAACCCATCGCTTCAAAACGCTTGCGTTCATCGGTTGAACTCGCATCTTTGACGGTGCCGTCGATTGTGATGTTGTTGTTGTCCCAAAACACAATAAGTTTCTTCAACTTTAAGTGTCCGGCAAGTTCGGCCGCTTCCTCTGATATACCTTCCATCAGGCATCCGTCAC
>JAGCTK010000080.1 GCA_017963715.1 Alphaproteobacteria bacterium
CAATTGCGATACGGCAACACATAAATGTTTGGCTTGCAAGACACGTGCGCCTGTTTACAAGGTGATTCTTTGGAAAGTTGAAAAATCATTTCGCTGCGTCGATAAAAATTTGGAAGTGCCTAAAAAATGCGAGGTGACTGCTTCGGGTGGCCGGACAGGCGATACAAAACTCAAATTATTCGGTCTTTTGACACTGAAGACCACCAAGGGTGAAGAATGTATTGTGTCAAACTTCAAAGAAAAGTATCAAGATTGTTATGCTTGTGAAGTTATCAGGACGCTGGCCAGTGTGTTTATTGCTGTTGCGGGACAAACATATAATGTGTCACGCGAGGCAGCCAACATTATTTTGGTTGTGGCTTCGGTTTTATGGCTTGTCGGTTTTGGTCTTAAAAACGTATCGTCGTTTGCGGCGTTGGAGCCGATGAAGATGTTGCAAGATTTGTTTGTGCAACTCTTTAAGATAATTTTGGCTTTTGTGATTATCAATTCCGGATTGCAGACGATTTTGCATTATTCACTCAATCCGATTATTACGACGGGAACAGATTTTGCCAGTGCCATTTCGATGAGCGTGCAAGATTATACGCCGCCGACTTATTCGGATGACGGATCGAGTTAAGGAGAGTGGCCGCATGATGAAAAAAAGTCGCTTTTGGATATTGACCTTTATGATGTGTTGCTTCTTTGGTTACGCAGGTTTGGCTCATGCCGGCAAATATGACAAGAAGTTGTCATCATCAGAACGTGATACGATTTGTTCAAAACTTGAAAAATCTTCCAAAAAGCAGACCGAAGTGCCGCAGGTCAATACCATTTTGCCCGAGTCCGTGTTTGAAAATATTTACACGGCAACCCGCGATATTTATTCGTCGGTGGCTGTGGTGTCGATTTTAGGTGATGCGCTGATGTGTCATGCCGTTCACGGCGATCGAGATGAAATCAAATTTGCGGGGGTAACCATCTTTGATTATCCGAATATATCTGTCTTTTTGTGCGGGTTCGGTATATTTGTCTTTGGCTTTATGTTGCTCTTTGCGGTTGCATTTTATATTGTCGATATCAGTTTTAAGTTGGGATTGGCGGCAGTACTTCTCCCCATCGGTGTTGCTTTGTGGCCGTTTGCTTGGACAAGAGATAAATTGACTAAACTCATCAGTATCATCTTAAAAAGTGCGGCGATTTTTGCCTTTTTGGCCGTGACGGTGACATACGCTGTCAATATGATGCTTGTTGCGCTCGGCGGATTGGATAATATTTTTGAAGCGATTGAAAAAAATGATACCGATTTTATATCCGAACACTTTACATTGTTCAGTTTGCATTTTCTGATTGTGGTTGCCGCGTTTATTTATGCCTTCAAATTAATTGGCGCCACCATTACGGATTATGTTGATAAATTGTTCCCGGATAATGTGTTCGGCGGCGGAAAAGGCTCACAACCGATGCATATGTTGTCCACCCAGGCAACCGACTTTGTCAAGAAAAAAGTTGCAGCGCCGGTGGTATCGTTCGGACATGACGTGCTCTCTAAAAAAGCTGGGCAGGTGACAACCGGTGTGGGTAAATTGATAACGGGTGATTATGATAGAAAAATCGGTCGGGCTTTTCGCAACCCGGATGAAACTTTGGATAAAATAGGGCTCAATTTAGAGCATCGGGCATCGCGATTGGCCGGTGGTTTTAAGAAAACAATGAACAACTTGGGTTATGGGGCAAAAATTATCGGTGCAAATGTCCAGTTCCGAAAGGATAAGTTGGCACGGCACGATGCCAAAGAAGCATTACGTATGGATCGTAATGCGCAAAATGCCTCGATTAATGAACAGGTTAGCCAAGATTATAATCAAAGGCGAGCC
>JAGCTK010000081.1 GCA_017963715.1 Alphaproteobacteria bacterium
CCTTTTTTAAGGTCGGAAATTTGCAACACGGGTGCTTTTAAAGTAATCATATTTTTCATACTGTTCGGACGATACGGTGCGGTATTTATTCCATACATGGCAGCACCCAATCGCACCATATCAAAACAAAAATCTTTACCCAAAAAGACACCGTCAGAAGCCGAAATTGATGCCGGCAAATCCTTAAAATATTTTTCTTTGAGCGACATAAAGCGGCTGAGTTGAATTTCATTCATAAAATGCGCCCGTTCATCCGCACAAGCAAGGTGACTCATCACCATCGAAAATCTACTTAAATCACTTTTGCTCAATTTTTTTAAGTCTTCCGCACGAAAGCCCAAGCGATTAAGCCCCGTTTCAATATAAATCACGGGCTTAATATCAGACCGACCGTGCTTTTTAAAATAGCGCCACATATCAAGGGAAGTAATCACCGGGATGAAAGGATATTTTTCAAAAATCGCAACGCTATCTTCACCGATACCTTGCAAAACATAAATCTTGGCGTCTTTAACATATTCCGCAATTTTGGCGCCTTCTAAGGCATGTGCAACCCAAAAGTGGCGACAATCAGCCTGTTCATACAGCGTTTTGGACACAACCTGTGCCCCTGCGCCATAAGCATCATCTTTGACGACCGCACCTGCAACGGCGCCGCCTGCCATTTTTTCGAGCAACTTAAAATTATCTACCAAAGCGCGCAGATTGATTTCCAAAACAGGTTGTGTCAGAATATGTGACTGTATACGGGGCAACAATCTCATCATTTTTTCTCCGCTGTTATAATCATATCTAAAATTTCGGCAATCTTTTTGGCCGTTGCCTCTATCGAACCCGTGCCGTCAACACAATGAAGCAACCCGAGTTTTTCAAAATACGGAATGGTCGGATATGTCAACGCACGATAATTAATCAGCCTGTTTTTGACGGTTTGCCGATTGTCATCTGCGCGACGCACAAATTCCGTCCCGCCGCACTTATCGCACACGCCGTATATTTTCGGCTGCAAATTTTTATCGTGATAACCTTCACCGCAAGAGGCACATGTATACCGGCCCAAAATACGTTCCATAATGATTTCATCAGGAACTTGGATCTCAATAGCGGCATCAAGGTTTAACTTCTTTTCTTTCAAAATTTTTTCCAACGCTTCAGCCTGAGGCAATGTGCGCTGAAAACCGTCCAGAATAAAGCCTTTTTCACAATCTTTCTGCTCAATGCGCTGAGAAACCATTTCGACAATCATCTCATCGGTGGCAAACTCACCTTTATCAAGTGCAACCTTTAAGGCACGCCCCAACGGCGTATTTTCTTTGGCATATGCGCGCAACATTTCGCCCGTCGATAAGTGACAAAGCCCAAACTTTTCACGCAAAATGCGCGCCTGGGTACCTTTTCCGCACCCCGGCGCACCTGTTAAAACAATTTTCAAAGAATCATGCATTGTTTAGCGACGTCTTTTTTGGCTGACAATCGCTGTTTTTTTAATCAGACCTTCATATTGGTATGCAATTAAATGCGACTGTACCTGTGTCATAAAATCCATCGTCACTTGCACAACGATCAACAATGTTGTGCCGCCCAAAACAAACGGGACCGACAACTTTGCAATCAAAATTTCAGGCAAAATACACAATGCCGTTAAATATGTTGCACCCAACACGGTCAAACGTGTAATCACATAATCTAAGTATTCTGCCGTACTGTTACCCGGACGAATACCGGCAATAAAACCACCGTGCTTTTTCAAATTCTCTGCCGTTTCTTCCGGATTAAAGACCACGGCTGTATAGAAAAACGAGAAAAACACAATCAACAAAGCATACAACACCAAATACAAAGGTTGTCCGTGTCCGAGCCATTGGTTTAATGTTTGCACCCAAGAAGGCCCGCTTTGTGCCGAAAAATTGGCAATCGTCATTGGAAGCAACAAAAGCGAACTTGCAAAAATCGGCGGAATCACACCTGTCGGGTTGATTTTCAAGGGCAAATGCGAACTTTCCGCAGCTGTCATACGCATACCGACCTGGCGCTTCGGATATTGAATCACAATTTTACGTTGTGCGCGCTCGACAAACACAATGATATACACCAATGCCAAAGCCATCAAAAGCAACAACACAATCACTGTCATCGACATTGAGCCGATGCGCCCGAGTTCAAACGTACGAGCCAACGCTGCCGGAATATTTGCAATAATACCGATCGTAATAATCAACGATGAACCGTTACCGACACCGCGTGAAGTGATTTGATCACCAAGCCACACCACAAACATCGTACCACCCACAAGCGAAACAATAGTTGTAAAACGAAATACCACGCTCGGAATCACAACGGCCGAAGCACCACCGGCGCCCGTAATGCTTTCCAAACCGACGGCAATACCATAACCTTGAATAATCGTAATCAACACCGTCAACACTTTGGTATAGTGTGTGACCTTACGATGTCCGGCCTCGCCTTCTTTTTTAAGTGCCATCAGCGAAGGCACAACGCTCTGCCCGAGTTGGATTATAATCGATGCCGAGATATAAGGAAAGATGTTCAATGCAAAAATCGTCATACGTGATAATGCACCGCCGGAGAACATATTGAACATGCCCAAAATGCCGCCGGAATGCTGTTCAAACACCTCATTTAATATTCCTGCATCAATACCCGGCAACGGAATAAATGTACCGAGTCTGAAAATAATAAGTGCCAAAATGGTAAACCACAAACGTTTTTTTAAGTCTTCTGCCTTTGAAAAAACAGACATATCAAGGTTTGCAGCCATTCTTTCTGCCATAGATACCATAACAAAAAATCCTTTGCTCTATAAATAAACTTCGTTTTGCGTAATTTAATACAGCTTTGCCGAAAAATATGCAACTATTTTTTTGTTATCCTCAAGATATTTGTGATTATTTTTTGCACAACTCCAGTTCTTCACGCAGTTTGTTTATTCTCGCAAGCCACTCAAACGTATTCGGGAAGTCTGCGCTGTTTAATTTGCTCAATTCCTTTCCCACGTTTTCGCCACCTTTCGGATACATAGGGCAGTTGTCATAACTTATTTTGCATGAACAAGCCGATAAGTTCACGATCAGAAGCGTTAGGTTTAGACCATATTTCAGACTTTTGCTTATCAACATATTTTATTACCTCAACTTCCTTTATGACTTCCTCGCCCTTTTCCTTGACGATTTTTATTTCCGCGTGACTTCTGCCTAAAAGATAACACATAAAACAAAGCGCTGTCAAAAAAGCCAAACACGCCGCCCATTTCAATAGTTCGATTTTCATTTTACCCAAATCCCCGTTTCGATTAAACGCGCGATTCTCTCGGCACGTTGACCCACATCTTTGGCATATTTACTCATCAAACATTCTTTGGCCGCGCCGCGATAATCACCGATGAACATAGCACCCAGCATCCGCTTAAAACCCAAGAGTTTACTAATACCCATATTAAAGCACATGTCCAAAAGCGCGTATTGACGCTCATCGTCTAATTGATACCACCAAGATATGTTCTTGCTCAAGTGTTCTTCGCATCGTTTGATGTCGTTTTTCAAAAGATACAAGGCATCATTAACCGTGATGCCTTTTGTGATATCCCCGATATGTTCTTTTTCTTTGGCTGTCAAAGGGTTTGTTTCCAAATTCCGCCCGATGCCGATTGTCTTATAACCGGCAGGACAAGTATATATATGGTCAACACATCCCTCGTGTAACAACAGCCTGTTTTGCGCTTCGTTTAATGTTATCATTTGATGTTCCTTTCAATCAAATCTGTCAATTTATGCCTGATAAAAGTGTTAATCCAATCATACAAAGGCCGCGAACATAAAATAATGATGCCGCAAAAACCGCTTCGCGTCGCCCCGTCTTCTATCCAAAACGCCAAAAGCAAATAAAACGAATACCCCATCACAAAACCGAGCACCGCATCAATAAAAAACTGCGCAAGACTTTTAAAACGAATAACGGCGGAAGCAATCGCCGCCGCCGTTAAAAACAAAACAACTTTAATATCATCAACCATCCCTACTCCTTCGGATATTTTGCCTTAATCTCGGCGATTGTTTCTTGCCACTTGTCCGTGCCGTTTACCTTGTCCCAGTATATCATATCGAGTTGGTCTGCAATGCTCGGATATTCTTTTGCACGCTTTTCGGCATAGGTCGGCTCATAAACAGGCTCTTCGCCCTTAAAATACCGCTTGCCATTATGCCCGTAAACAATCTCACGGTCGGTTTCAAGCGTTAAGCCTAAACTTTGCGCCACCTTTTGAGATGGTGTTGACTTGCCGATTGTGCCATCTTCTAACAATTCATAAAACATTATATTTCTCCTTCTGCATAAATAAACTTACAAAATGTTGTTGCAAAAGCATAAGCGCTCATATATACATCCGCACCTTTTCTAACAGGAACAAAAGCACATAATCCATTAGTTACACCAGCAGTACACCAAGATATTTTTGCATAAGTATGATTTACATCTAAACTACAATATGAAACGCTTGTTGTCGCAGTTCCTTCCAAATAGACATAGCCGTTTGCAGGTGCCGTTACAAGTAAACTACCTGATGCCACAGGTGTCAAATCTACATAACTGTCACTCGGCATAGGCAATTCCGCAATCGTTGACTTACCCGTTGCCGTAAAGTTTGAAGCATCCGTGTTGGCTTTATTGCCAAGTGCCGTGTTCAAGTCCGTTTGGTCGGCAAGCGTTCCGCCGATGTC
>JAGCTK010000082.1 GCA_017963715.1 Alphaproteobacteria bacterium
TAAAAAAATGGCCGATAATATCACCAAAAACAATGCGCTGTTGAACAGATTATCTGCCAAAGACAAAATCCGCACCATTGACGGGGGTTCTAAAATTTTGGAAGAACTCGAATATGGGCAGGGTGATGTTGTGTGGTATTCCGGTTTTGATACCATTTCATATACGGGGCCGGAATTGTTTTCGGCAGCTGAATATGCCTTGAAATTGTGTGCCGTACCGGTGGCAATTTCAGGCGAGGATATGCTCAAAAATTCGGGCCGTGAACAAATGATCAGCCTGTTTGAAAAACGTATCCAAAATGCCGAAAAAACAATCGCAAACTCAATCGGTGTCGCACTTTATTCTGACGGAACGGGCAGTTCCGGTAAGGAAATCGGCGGTTTGAAACTCTTAATTGCAGATGCGCCGACATCAGGTACCGTCGGCGGTATTAACCGTGCGACATCGGGCAACGAATTTTGGCGCAATAAGGCAAATGTGATTTCGGCTTCGGCCAATGCCTTGACTTCATCGACGATTTTATCAAAGATGAATGATATGTATCTGAAATGTTCCAGAGGAACGGATAAACCTGATTTAATCGTGACCGACGACTATCTTTATGATATGTATGAAACGGCATTGCAACCGATGCAACGTTTTTGTGATCCGAAACTGGCCGAAGCCGGTTTTCAGTGCTTGAAATATAAAGGCGCTGATGTCATTTTTGACGGTGGTCAAGGTGGCAGTTGCCCGTCTAAACACATGTATTTTATCAACACCAACTACCTTTATTTGCGTCCGCATAAAGACCGCAACTTTAAGGTGATAGGTGGCGAAAGAATGGCGATTAATTCGGATGCCATTTATAAAATCATCGGTTGGGCAGGCAATTTGACGATGTCGAATGCGGCACTTCAAGGCGTCTTGGTCGATTATATCGCACCTGCTGTTAGTAACTAACTTCACATCCAAAAGGGCGCATAAAAAATTGCGTCCTTTTGGAAAATGAATAAGAGGAAAAAATATGGGATTTGATTTTTCAAATTTTGAAAATGCTGTGTCGCCGCAAAGGCAAAATAGCGGCGTTTTTGCGCGCTTTTATGACAAAGCTGTGCGAACGGGCAATATCAAAGCAAACGGTTTGCCGGAGTTTGAAACGAAACTTTATATCGAAATCAAAATTAAAGATGAGCGAGATGTTTTTGATCAGCCGGCAAGTGTCGAACATATCGAGCGTTTCAGCGGCGAATATAATCGCTATTTAAAAGAAAAAAAGGAGGCGGGGAAAGGGACACCTCTCAATCAATTTGCTTTTTTATCAGAGGAGCAAATCGAATGCTGCAAATTTCGCGGCATTTTTTCGGTGGAGGTTTTGGCGGCGCTTGAAGACAAAAAAGCCGAAGAACTCGATTTGACAGAGGAAAAAAAATTGGCAAATGCTTTTTTGGAAGTCTCAAAAAATAATCGTCATATTTTAAATTTTACAAAAAAAGAAAAGATGTATTTGGAACAAATCGAGACCTTAAAAAAAGAACTGGAATCACTTAGGGCAAATGATAATGAAGCCTGTTGATGATAGGGTGCAAATTTTTCTTGATCAAACAGGGGATGTATTTGCCTGGGTGGTCAAAAATTTGCAGACTTCGGCTGAGTATTTTTGCGGGCAAATTACGCTCGGCATTATGCAAAACAATGAGGTGATTGCCGGTGTTGTTTTGAGCAATATCAGAGAAAATGTTGATGTTTGGATGACGATTTTTGCACTTGATAAAAAATGGTGCAACAGAAGAATTTTGCGCGCTTTGTTCGGTGTGTGTTTTGATGTTTTGAAATGTCGTCGGGCAAGCGTGCGTGTTGACGCATCTAATCAAAAAAGCGTGAAACTGATTGAGGGTTTGGGCTTTCATAAAGAGGGTGTTTTGCGCGCTTTTGAGGATAACGGCAACGATGCAATTATTTATGCAATGTTTAACAATGAATGTCTATGGAGATAAAAGAATGAGTAAAAGTTTGAATGTTGTCAGTAATGCTTTCGGTAAAGTCAGTGACGGCTTGCAGGTCAATTATGATCGTCGACCGACTGATGAATATATCAATTATTTGAACAACTATAATACAACAAATGCCGATACGGTGTATCATAATTTGGGCAATTGGGCCGCACGGGCAAGCCAAAATTTGAACAATATGGGAGGCTACACATTTCATGTGAACGGTTCGGAAGATGCCTTAAAAACAACGCAGCAGGCGACGTTTCAAAAAGCGCTTTCTGAAATTATGCCCTCATTTGAGGCGCAGAAAAATGCTTTGCAAACAAGGCTTTTAAATCAAGGAATAGGTGTTGATTCTAATGCCTACCGCAACGCGATGGCAGACCTTGAAAACGCTCAAAACAGCGCTATCAATGACGCGGCTTTTAAGGCTTTGGAAGCCGGTCAAAATGCGTATACCACAGATTTGAACAATCAGATTGCGGCGGCTGATTTTGCCAATACGGCCGAGCAAAATTATATCAATCAATTGATTTCAGCCTTGGAAGGCAATTTGAGTTCGTATGATGTGGCAAATGAAAAATATACCGCGGGCAATAATTTGGCTGCGGCACGTTCGGAAGCGCAAAGTCAATCACTTAATAATAAAATTAAGTTGTTGACCAAAGCGATGGAAAGCGGCGCAAAACTCTATGGCGGTAAATAAAGGAGGAAGAAAATGGCGTTTGACAGTGAAGGAAATTTTGTGCGTGTTCATAATTGGGAACAGGACAGATTAAATGATATCGGTATTTTGTCTGACAGACATGATGAGGAAGATAATAATTTTGCAAATGCATTAAATGAGTGTGCGCTTCGTGACGGCCGTGTCGCCTTTTCGGGCAATTTAAAAATGGGTGGCTGTCAAATCAAAAATCTGGCGAACGGCACGGCTTCAAGTGATGCCGTGACAAAAAGTCAACTTGAGGGGGCGACAGAGTCACTCGAAACGGCGCTGGTTGAGGCTATTAATGCGATGGGGCCGATTGGGGATATTAAGCCCTCTTTGCAAACGGCTAATCACGGTAATTGGCTTTTGTGCAACGGTCAGGCCGTGTCGCGCACAGATTATGCTGATTTGTTTTCTTTGATCGGAACAAACTTTGGTGCAGGAGATGGCGTGACGACGTTCAATGTGCCGGATTACAGAGGAAAATTTTTGCGTGGCTTGGGTGGTGATTCGGCTTCTGATGTTTACACAACGCAAAGCGAGGGGTTGCCTGCCGTTCCTTATACGCGGATTCCGCAGGGCTCAACGGCTTATGACTCATACAGTTCATCAGGAAAATTTCCGGCAAATACTTGGAGTTATGAAACGGTCAATGCGACAAACACAATCTATGGCGCATCTGACCATGTGACGCCGGTGAACCAGGCAGTTAATTGGTTTATTAAGGCTTTGGAGGAGGTTTAAAAATGAGCGGTTATGTTCAAAATAATATCATTACAGTCAGACAGGGTGACAGTTTTGCCCTCAATTTTGACTTAAAAGAAAAGTGCAAGCCGGTTGATTTAACCGGTGCGACAATGTTAATGCAGGTCAGAGACGACAGCGGAAACTTGATGTTTTCTGTGGGCGGAACGCCGGTTGATGCCGTAAACGGCAAAATTGCGATTTTATTAACACCGTTACAGACAAACATTGCGGTTGGCGATTATAACACCGACATTCAAGTGACTTTGTCGGACGGCTCGGTCAACACCATATATCCGGCAAATCCGAATCAAATTGCGACATTTAGGGTCACCGAACAAATCACAAAATAGGGGTTTGAAATGAAGATTAACGAAGACGAGGCACATTTAAGGGTTGAAATCGGCTCAGGCGGGCAGATGACAGCGCA
>JAGCTK010000083.1 GCA_017963715.1 Alphaproteobacteria bacterium
GCGTTGACAATGTCAAGTTCCGCAAGTCCGTTGTGCCCGGTGATATGCTGGAACTTCATGCCAAAAAGGTCAAGGAACATCGCAACGTTTTTGTGTGTGAAACAAAAGCCTATGTCAAAGGTACATTGGTTTGTGAAGCCACGTTGACGGCCATGGTGACGAAAACAACGGCATAAACATGTTTTAATATAAACATTTAGTTTAATAAAATACCATTTTATTTTTTAATATCATATAGTTATTATATGATATTAAATTTTTAGTTTAATATCAATTTTGATAAAATAATAGTGTGGAATCGGTATGAAAAAATTTTTTAAAAAACTTGTGAAGTATTGCGTTGTTATGCTTGAGATTGAAGTTTGTTTATATTAATATCCGAAATATATACTTTGTTTTCAAATATTTGAGGAACATTTGATGAAAACCATTACACGTGCTGATATTGCAGAAAAAATTTATGAAGAAATCGGGATGTCCCGCAAAGAATGCAACGAGATTTTGGATTCGATTATGGCCGAAATCGGTGACTGTTTGGCATCGGGCCATGATGTTAAGTTATCGTCGTTCGGGTCCTTTTTGCTCAAGCATAAAACGCCGCGTATCGGGCGCAATCCGAAGACGGGCGTTGAGGCCGAAATTTCCGAACGTACGGTGATTAGTTTTAAACCATCTCAGCGTTTAAGAAAAGCGTTGAATAAGTAAAGGAAGTGTCTGTTGCTTAATAAATCTTCATCAGCTTTTAAAACAATTGCGGAAGTGGCTACCGAACTTGGTGTTGCACCGCATGTGTTGCGCTTTTGGGAAACGAAATTCAAAGAAATTTCGCCGATGAAGACGAATACCAAACGTCGTTATTATCGTCCGGATGATATAGAAACCATTAAGTTGATTAAAGAGTTTTTGTATGACAAGCGTTATACGATTGAAGGTGTTCAAAAGATTTTCAAAGAACATGGCATCAAAGCGTTTTTAAATGGGGATGTTCAGAAAGATTTTTTTGAAGATATGCCTCAAAACAGTGAGATGGCACTGCCGGCCGATACTTCTCAAGCGGCTGTGAAAGCGTTTAAGATTTCAGATTCTCAAAGCGAGCAATTGATTGCACTCAAAAATGATTTGCTCTCTATCGCCGATGATTTGAAAAGTGCGCTTTAGCGCATTTTTTTGTATTATTTGTCTGAAAGCACACAAACATATTTTTCCTGCGAAAGTTGAAAAACGAGATTAAGATATCTCATTGAAATAACGTTATTTTTTTTGCATTTTTAGGTGTATGATTTAAACTGTGGTTTAAATGCAACACCTTATGCGGAAAATGATTTTTTTTAACACATTGATTTTATGTAATAAAAATTTTAGATTTTTTTAAAATAAAGTGCTTTACAAAAACCACCCTTTATGATACACTCTTTCTATGGACGAGATGCCTGTCATTCTTGGCCTTGTGCCGAGAATCCACCCTGGCTATGTCATTCTCGCACTTGTTGCGAGAATCCAAAAACACAGGAGATCCTCGGGACACGCCCGAGGATGACAATATAAAAAAAGAGCCCGAGGATGACATAACGGAAACCGTCATTCTCGGCCTTGTGCCGAGAATCCAAATAACAAAAGTAACTTTATTAAGGAGTAGGATTTATGAAATACAAATTTTTAATCACAACATTAATGGCGACAACTGCCTTGGTAACAAATGCTGTTGCAGGAGGCCGTTCTTGCGGTGGGAATTGTACTTGGGACATTAAACCAAATGGTTCGAATATGTTATTAACCATCTCGGGTACAGGGCCTATGGATGATTATGCTTATCATACTAGTCCTTGGCCTCACCCAGCAAATAACCCTCTGGAGGTTCAAATATCAAATGGTATCACATCTATAGGAAGGTTTGCATTTCATGACTACAAACGACTCACCAGTATTAATATTCCGAATTCGGTCACTTCTATCGGAATGAGTGCCTTTCATAATGCGGAAAACCTCACCAGTATTAATATTCCGAATTCGGTCACTTCTATCGGAATGTATGCCTTTTTTAATGCGACAAGCCTCACGAGTGTTAATATTCCGAATAGTGTCAACTCTATTGCAGAGGGGACTTTTTCTGGATGCACAAGCCTCACCAGTATTAATATTCCGGATTCGGTCACTTCTATCGGATACAGAGCCCTTGCTAATACAGGCTTGACGTCGGTTACAATCCCAGATTCTGTGACATCTATCGACAATCAGGCCTTTGAGAACGCAACAAGCCTGACGTCAATTGTCATTGAAGGGACACCGAGAATCGGAAACAACGCATTCAATAATATTCCTTCAAACGCTGTTGTTTATTGCCTGAACGGACATACGGCATGTAATGGTAAAGGTGCAAGTAAGGTTCAGTATTATGAAAAAGAGGGCGACCTTTATAAAATCGGTGATGCATATTATGCCTCGGCAAATGATATGAAAAGCCGTACAACTTGCGGAACACAGTCAGAATGTGTGGCGTTGCTTGCGGCAAACGCTCAAGCCGGCCAAGACGGTGGTGAAGCTGCCCATATCGCCCATCGTATCTATACGGTTGAGGAAGCGCGACAAGCCGTCGAGGCGGCCGGTACCGATACGGTTAATGTTAGAATCAGATATAAATAAAAACAAAATATCAAAATAAATAAAACCTCCTCAACATTTGGGTGCTGAGGAGGTTTTTGATTGCGCTAAGTCTATTTGTCTTCTAAATCGAGTTTGATATGAAGTTCTTTGAGTTGAACATCATCGACCGTGTTTGGCGCCTGCATCAACA
>JAGCTK010000008.1 GCA_017963715.1 Alphaproteobacteria bacterium
GCTTTCGGTATCGATTTTACAACCTTGATGCTTCTGCAAGGTCCGGCAACCGGACGCAGTATTGTGTTGGTCACCCCTGATGCCGGGCGTTCGATGTTTACCTATTTGGGTGCGGCGCAACGATTAAACGAAGATGATATCGATGCCGAGATGATCAAATTGTCTAAATATATCTTTTTGGAAGGTTATTTGTTTGATGTGGATACGGCTAAAAAAGCCTTGATGAAAGCGGCTGATTTGGCTCATCGATTCGGTCGCCAAGTTGTGTTTACGTTGTCTCAAACGGGAAATATGGCTGTCAATCAGGCGCAAATTTTGGATTTTATTAAAAATAAGGTGGATATTTTGTTTGCCAATGAGCGCGAAATCAAAAATCTCTATGGTATCAATGATTTGGACGAGATTGTCCGTCAACTCAAATCACAGGTGAATTTAGCCTCAATCACGCTTGGGGACAAAGGGGCTATTGCGCTTGATGGGACGCAAACGGTGCGTGTCGAGGCAAAATCAGTGGAAGAAGTTGTGGATACGACAGGCGCCGGTGATTTGTATGCAAGCGGTTTTATTCACGGCCTACTTGAAGGTCAAAGCCTCAAAACTTGTGCAAATATGGGATGTCTTGTGGCGTCCGAAATTATCACACACTATGGCGCACGTGCCGAAACGGCGCTTAAAAGCCTGCTTAAACGGGAAATGGTGTAAAAAAATACAAATTTTTAAGCGTAAAAACCTTTGTCTTTATCGTAAAAAATCATACGGACTTCGGCATTTTTGATTTTTTCGGTCAACACTTCCGGACAAATTTTAAGAAGCATAAAGCGTATCACACCGCCGTGCGCGACGACCGCGACATTTTGAAGATTGGAATTGGCATCAAGGTGTTTTTGGATGGCGTTCATAAAGCGTTCGCGCGCCTCAAGTTTTGTCTCGCCCTTGGGGTAACAAAACGTATCATATTTCGGACTGAAAGAATGGTATGCGGCCATTAAATCGGTGCCGTTTGAAAAACTGTAACCTGCCGTGCGGTATGGGGGATTGAAACTCATTTGTTCTAAATCTTCAATTTTTGTGCCCTCGTATATGCCGTTTGAAAATTCTTTGAGACCGTCATCATAAACAATCGGTGCGGGGATTTGTTCGGCAATAATTTGGGCGGAGTCTTTCGTGCGCTTTAAGGGCGAACACAAAATAAGGTCAAGGCTCACACCGATGCTTTTAAGATTTTGGGCGGTTTGCAGAATTTGGTCGCGCCCGAAAGGTGTTAAATCCGTTTCGATTTGCCCCGAAATTTTATGCTCGACATTGGCAACTGTTTGCCCGTGACGTATCAGATAAAGTGTGGTCATATTCTCAATGTTTTGCAAAGTTGTTTTACTGTATGATAAGCGTATAGTGTTTATTTTTTCTTAAATCCGGCAAAATGAAAATGTCGAATAAAATATTTGTATGATTTTTGAACGTTTTTCCAAAAAATCATTTGATTTTTTGATAAATCCTTTGTATGTTAAGGCAAGTTTGACGATAAAAGAGCAGCGATGTTTAAATTTTTTTCTGCCATAATCAGTGCCGGTTTGTTTTTCTTGGCACTTGTGCTGATTGCCGTGACCATTTTCTTGAAACGCATCAGCGATGATTTGCCCGATTATAAGCAACTGCAAAAATATGAGCCGCCGGTGACGACACGTCTGTTTGCCGGTGACGGACAATTGCTGATGGAGTATGCCACCGAAAAGCGTATTTTTGTGCCGGTTGATAAAATTCCGGATCGGGTCAAAAATGCCTTTATCGCCGCGGAAGACAAACATTTTTACCAACACGCCGGTATTGATTATACGGGCGTTGTGCGTGCCGTTTTGAACAATTTGAAAAACATCGGCAAAGGTCGTCGTCCGATTGGCGCTTCGACCATCACGCAACAGGTTGCCAAGAATTTTTTCTTGTCGTCCGAGGTGTCATATATTCGCAAAATCAAAGAAGCGATGCTTGCCAACCGCATGAATAAAGCGTTTACGAAAAATCATATTTTGGAATTGTATTTGAACGAAATTTATCTCGGCAATCGTGCCTACGGTGTGGCGGCTGCGGCTCTCAACTATTTTGACAAGGCCCTTGATGAACTTGAAATTGAAGAAGTGGCTTATTTGGCGGCTCTGCCGAAAGGCCCGAACAATTATCATCCCGTCAAAAGATATGATGCGGCCGTCACACGTCGCAATTGGGTGATTTCGCGTATGCAAGAAGACGGCTATATCACGGCAGAAGAAGCCGAAGCGGTCAAACGAAAACCCTTAAAAGTCGTGACACGTCAAAACGGATTTTTGAAAGATGCCGAGTATTACAGCGAAGAAGTACGTCGGACGATTGTGCACAATTTGGGCGAAGATGCTTTATATGAGGGCGGTTTGATTGTGAGAACAACGATTGACCCGAAAATACAAAGTATCGCGACGCACGCATTCAGACAGGGACTTTTTGACTATGATTTGCGTCACGGTTGGCGCGGTGCCGAAAAAAATATCGCTTTGGATGAAAATTATCGCCAAACGCTTAAAGATACCGCACTGACAAAAGGTGCAGAGCCGTCGTGGCAAAAAGCGGTGGTCTTAAAAGTTCAAAAAGAGTTTGCGAATATTGAACTTGAAAACGGAACTACAGGCAAAATTCACTTAAAAGACGTGGCTTGGGCAAAGCCCGCGCTCAAAAATAAATATGTCGGTCCGGCACCGAGCGATATGAATACGGTCCTTACCCGAGGTGATGTCATTTATGTCGAAAAGCGTGCCGAAGATGATGCCTACGGCTTGCGTCAAATTCCGGATGTTGAAGGGGCAATGGTTGTCATCGATCCGAATACGGGACGCGTGTTGGCATTGGTGGGCGGTTTTTCATTTGAAAAATCGCAGTTTAACCGTGCCACACAGGCTTATCGGCAAACCGGTTCATCTTTCAAACCTTTTGTGTATTTAGCCGCACTTGAAATGGGATATTCTCCCAATGATTTGATTTTGGATGCGCCGTTTGTGTTGGATCAGGGGGCAGGGTTGCCAAAATGGAAGCCTGTCAATTATTCTAAAAAATTCTACGGATTAATGACGTTGCGTCAAGGTATCGAACAATCCAAAAACTTAATGACCGTCCGCTTGGCACAAGATATCGGCATGGATAAAGTTGCCTCAATGGCCAAACGTGTCGGTATCAATGACAATTTACCCGAATATCTGTCGTCTTCTTTGGGGGCGACGGCTGCACGTGTTTTGGATATGACGGCGGCATATGCCATTATTGCCGGCGGCGGCAAAAAAATCAGCCCGTATTTGATTGAACGTATTCAGGACAGAACAGGCAAAACAATCTACAAACACGATACTTATGATTGCGCAGACTGTAATCCGGCACATTTTGAAAACCAAAATCCGCCCGCGCATCCGGATACGCGCGAGCAAGTGATTGACCCGTTGTCGTCTTACCAAATGATTTCAATGCTTGAAGGCGTGGCCGTTCGCGGAACCGGTGCACGATTGAGATCCTTAAACAGACATTTGGCTGGCAAAACCGGGACAACAAATGACAATAAAGATGCTTGGTTTATCGGTTTTTCACCTGATTTGGTGGCAGGCGTTTATGTCGGCTATGACGAACCTGTCAGTTTGGGCAGAATTGAGACGGGTGCTTCGGCGGCGCTGCCTGTGTTTTACACATTTATGCAAGAGGCCTTACAAGGTGTGCCGAATACCAATTTCAGAATGCCCAAAGGGATTAAATTGGTTCGTGTCAATCCGCAAACGGGTAAACTTTCACAACCTTCCGACGAAACGGTCATCATCGAGGCCATCAAGCCCGACTACAGTTTTGATACCAATAAACAACGCACCATTGGATATGGTGAAGATGAGGTTATATTAGATACACAAAGCGACGGCGGCGTGCAAGTCGGCGGTGAGTATTAGGGAACAATGAAGTCATGCGTGCGGAAATAGAAAATATTGCTCTTAAAACAAAGCAGACCATTGATCTGCTGAGGAGGTTTCTTTGACTATGACAATGCCCTTATCCGCTTGGAAGAATTGCAGGCGTTGAGCCAAAATCCGGACTTATGGAATGACCCCGCTCATGCTCAAAAATTGATGAGCGAAAAAAATCATTTAGCATCTGCCATTGATAATTATCAAAAAATTGTTGCATCCTATGAAGACAATCTTGAAATGGCCGATTTGTATGAGCAGGATGACGAAATGTCCGAACAATTGTTGGCCGATTTTCAAAAGTTGGAGGCTTGGGTCGAACAACAAAAATTGGAGGCGTTTTTGTCGGGTGAGGCCGATAAAAATGATGCTTATCTCGAAATTCATGCCGGAAGCGGCGGTACGGAAGCGCAAGATTGGGCCGAGATGCTATTGAGGATGTACACCAGATGGGCCGAAAAACATCATTATCAAGTGAGCTATGAAGAAGAAACGGCAGGTGATGTGGCCGGTATCAAGTCCGTGACCATTAAAATCAGCGGATACAATGCTTACGGGTGGCTCAAATCCGAAAGCGGTGTGCACCGGTTGGTTCGCATTTCGCCTTTTGACAGTAATGCCAGACGACACACCAGTTTTGCATCGGTGGATGTCTATCCCGTGGTGGATGATGATATTGATATCGAAATTAACGAGGCCGATTGCCGCATTGATACCTATCGGGCATCGGGTGCCGGCGGACAGCACATCAACAAAACGGACTCAGCGGTTCGAATCACGCACCAACCGACAGGTATTGTTGTTCAAAGCCAAAGCCAACGTTCGCAATTTCAAAACCGTGAAACCGCATGGAAAATGCTCAAAGCAAGGCTTTATGAATTGGAGTTGCAAAAACGCTCGGATGAGCAAAAAGAAAAACGCGACAATATGGGGGATAACGGTTGGGGTTATCAAATAAGATCTTATGTTTTGCAACCTTATCGCTTGGTCAAAGACCTGCGGACGGGGGTTGAAACCTCAGATGATAAGGCAGTCCTCGACGGCGATATTGATTTGTTTTTATCGGCTTATTTGGCCTATCTCGGTGGAAAAAAGGCCGCAGCATCATGAGAAAGCACTATTACATCCGTAAAATTTTAGACTATCTCGGCGTGACGGCTTTGCTGTCGGTGCTGATATTTTTGTGGGTGCTTTATCAAGGGCCTATTTCCGTGCCGTTCTTAAAACCGTATATCATAAAAGCCTTAAATACGGAACAAAGCGAATACAGTATTGATATCGGTGAAGTCAATATCGAGTTGGTTCGTTCTTTGCAACCGGTCAAAATTATTGCAAAAAACGTTGTGCTGAAAAAAAATGATGACACCTTATCGGTGAAGACCAAAAAACTGTTTTTATCATTTAGTATTCGTGCCTTGTTGCAGGGTTTGATTGCGCCGAGCAGCATTTTGATTAAAAATCCGGAAGTGGCCGTGTTTACGACATATGGTGTTGAAAAAAACAAAGAAAACGAAATTAACCGAAAAAAGTTTGAATATTATGTCGATAGGTTTAACGGGTTTTTGGAGCGTTTTCATGCCGAAGATAAAATTTATATTGAAAGTTTTATCAATGATATCACCATCCAAAACGCGTCTATTGAATTTCATGAAGTGGATTTGGGTAAAAAATGGCAGTTTACAAATGCAAACCTCAGTTTTGACAGGGCATTGACGAATTTTAAGTTGTCGGCATCGGGTGTGGTGGATTTGGAGGA